>CAJXDD010000031.1:0-18501 GCA_913052075.1 uncultured Gammaproteobacteria bacterium | reverse complement strand
GAAGTGTTATCGATGAACAGAGAGATAAAATTGGTAGTCAATGGACGCAAATTGAGGCGCAGCAAGAGCTTTGCTTCGATACGATGACTGAAAAATAGTTTTTTTGGTCACTCAATCAAACAACTTTTTCACCTTTGGCACTCGCCGAAACCATCCAGAGACAATAGATTGCCGCTTTTGCTGGCAAACCGGCAATCTATCGGCAAGCCTGTTCCACTCTAAAAGACTCCCAACAACCCAGGGCCTGGTTTAATCGCGGCAAACCGGCAACTGAAACTGTTTTTGTGGAGACTGTTTGCCGGGTCATGTGCCATTTGACTCGATTCTCGGCTCAGATCTGCCGCTTTTTCGAGTGATAGTAATAATCCTCGAAATTTTCTAAAGACTCATTTCTCGTCCTCCGACTAATTTCATGTCGCTGATAGCGGCCAAGCAAGCAACCAGGGAGGACCTTCTTGGTCGCGTAAGCAAGAAACTCAAATTGGAGGACACAATTATGTCTATGGTAGTAAACACAAGCGTAAGTTCGTTGACTGCCCAGCGAGCACTTGCTGAGTCAGCATCGATGTTAGACAAAGCAATGGCTCGTCTTTCTTCTGGAAGCCGAATCAACAGTGCATCTGATGATGCAGCTGGTTTGGCGATCGTTCAGAGAATGACGGCGCAAATCAATGGCCTGAACATGGCTATCAAAAACGCGAATGATGGAATCTCACTGACGCAATCAATCGAAGGCGCCCTTGTTGAGGTCTCTGATATGCTTCAGCGTTTGCGCGAGCTAGCAGTACAATCTGCTAACGACACCAACACCAACACTGACCGAGCGTTTTTGCAAGAAGAGGTTAACCTCTTGATCGCAGAAATCACTCGAGTTTCCTCAAATACTCGTTACAACCAAATGACTGTTTTGGATGGTACCTTTACCAACAGGATCATGCAGGTTGGAACTGAGGGTGGAGAGGTAATTCAGTTTTCGGTGGACTCTGTAGCTTCTGACAAGCTTGGAGCTTATAAGATCTCTGGAGACAGGATCGAGGCTATAAGCGGCACGGGCACAAACTCTAACGGAACTGGGACCGATGATTCCATTATCATTAATGGCAACAGCTTGTCCAAAACGATTAGTGTTTCAGCTGCGGATTCAGCGAAGAATGTCGCTGCTAACATTAACGCTGTATCCGGAGAAACTGGGGTCTCGGCCGTAGCTAAGACCTACGCACACTTTTACAGCGTGAAAGCAGCTGATGAAACGGCTTCGTTTAAGATTAACGGGTACACTACAGGCGAGTTTGTGATCAGTAGCACTAACGTGCTCGACGCAGTAGATAAGATCAACGCGATCTCTGGAAGCACTGGCGTGACTGCCACTGCAACGAGTGACTACAAGGTCTTGCTTTACTCTAGCTCTGGTTCAGACCTCGTTATGGAAAACGAGAACGCTCTAACTTCGCAAAGGATCCGAGCAGTCAGCACTGATGGAACTAGCTTTAAAGCGGTGTCTCCAACAGCGGCGATTCATGGCACAACTGCCAATGACGGAGCAACGAACGGAGCTGGAACCTACACGGTAGTCAACAATGAAACTGGCGTGGAAACATCAGTAACCGTCGCAGTCGCTGATAATGGTACAGGTGCTCACCACAGTGACTGGAACACGGCTCTCACCGCAGCTGGATTGGATATAACTGCCTCAGTAGACACTGTTGTTAAGTTTACGGCCGGTTCGGGATTCCTTGGCGATTTCGACATTAAGAACTCTGGCGGAAATTCAATCTTGAACGCTGGGTATGGCTCTAAAGTGGTTGGTAAGATTGATACTTCAGATCATGACTTTACGGCGCAAGGAAATGCTGGTGATGGCGTGACAATTCAGGGCGGGATTGAATTAAGCTCAAGCAAGTTGTTTTCGGTGACTCAAAATGGTGGTGTAGATAACGATGATTACTTCACTACTGGTGCTGCAACTCTGAGCACAGTCTCGAATGTTGATCTTAGGACACAAACTAAAGCTAGCAATGCGATCTCGGTATTGGACGGGGCGATCGAGAAGATATCATCTATGCGATCCGACCTGGGTGCGATCGAGAATAGATTGTCTCACACGGTATCCAATCTGATGAATGTTGCGGAAAACACATCTGACGCAAGATCAAGGATAAATGACGCTGACTACTCTAAAGAGTCAGCTAACCTTGCCCGAGCTCAGGTCCTCCAGCAGGCAGGTACAGCGATGTTAGCGCAAGCCAACGCGCGATCTCAGTTGGTCCTCCAACTCCTTCAGTAAGATAGTTTCTATCAATAATGAAGGTTGGAAAAAAGCCGGGGGGCAACCCCCGGCTTTTACTTTCTAGGGTTCTGAACTCTTTGACATCATCATCGCGTCGAGCGAGCGCCTCGCTTTCCCATCTGCTTCAGCCGTGCCAAGCCAGGAAGCCAATCTATTCCGAACAAATATAAGTTCTGAGATAGAGCAAACGCTCCCCGACCCATTGATCCAGTTAATCGCTTTATCTCTTCGCTTTCTTGGATCGTGAGTTTCAATGGCCAAGTTCTGTAAATCCGCGGGACGACAAACTAAATTTTTTTGGAAGCTGTCAGAGGCCAGAATATAGCTTTTCTCGTTGAAGACCTTCTGAATGTAGTTGAGCGTTTCTAATGGGATTTTTCGTTCTCTATCAACGGCGGTCGGACCAAAATGATACGCGGCGAGGGCGGTCATTTCGCTTTCAAAACGGTCGACTAGTTCTTTTAAGTATCTGCTGCCAGCTTCTATGTTCTTGCAAGGTTGAAATAAATCGTTTCTTTGCGTGATTCCAAGATGTTCCGCTGTTTTTGGCCACTTTATTTGCATTAAGCCCAGAGCATCCGAACTGGATACAGCATTTGGGTTAAGACCACTTTCCACACTTGCCACCGCTGCTATTAAGGATGGTTCCAATTCGTATTGGGTCGCTGAGGCCTCGAAGCATTCTTTAAATGGAAAAGAGGTTTCCGCCACAGATGATAGGGAGACGATAGCGAGAGGTAGGAAAATGAACTTGTGCATGTTCTCTCTTAGTTTGTTCATAAGATGCGATGAGTTTGAGGGCCCCTGATCGTAAGTGTCAAATAATTGTCAGCCATCCCCAAACGACAATTCCTTTGTCTGTAACATACTGATATAGAACAAAAAAATATCTGGCCTCGAAATTGCTAGCTACTCAGCAGTCAGGAAAGGTACAGGTGTTCTCTTTGCGATTAAGCAAGCAAAATAAGACGCACTCGCAAACCGGCTGGAGCGGGAGAGCTCTTCCTTGGATCGGTGTTTCGCTGGTGCTGTTCGCGTTACCAGCTTGGGGTGCTGAATCGGGGCCAGCGCTCACTTTGATTACTGCCAATGACGCTGGATCAGAGTACGGTCTTTCATTACAGATTTTGGTGATGATGACGGTTTTGGCGATCATTCCTTCGATCGTCATTTTAATGACCTCATTCACCAGGATCATTATCGTACTGTCTCTCCTTCGCCAAGCCATGGGTACGGGTCAGACTCCACCGAATCAAGTGCTGATAGGAATAGCGGTCTTTCTAAGTTTTTTCATTATGAAACCCGTCTTTGACGAGGTTTACGATCAGGCTTACGTGCCAGTCGAACAGAATGAAATCACGTTTCAAGAGGGTCTTGTTGCGGCATTGCCCCCGTTAAGAGAATTCATGATGGCTCAGGTCAGAGAAAAGGACCTGATGATGTTTATGGAAATGTCGGGTCAGGAGGCTGTCCAGAGCCAGGACGATATTCCGCTCTCTACCTTGATTCCAGCATTTCTAACTTCCGAGCTAAAGACGGCCTTCACGATAGGTTTCTTGATTTACATACCGTTCGTGATTATTGACTTGGTCGTTGCGAGCGTCCTGATGTCAATGGGGATGATGATGCTATCTCCAATGATGATTTCAATGCCCTTTAAGTTGCTCCTTTTCGTCCTTGTCGATGGTTGGGGGCTAATCACTGGCTCGTTAGTCTCCACTTTTGGGTAGCAAAGATTATGGATACCGGAATAGTCATGGATATCGGAGTAGAAGCCCTGGTGGTAATGACCCTAGTGGCCGCCCCGATATTGGGAGCCGCATTGCTTACCGGTCTCCTGATTGGTGTTCTTCAAGCCGCAACTTCGATACAGGAAATGACTCTTAGTTTCATTCCCAAGCTCGCTGTGATGGTTCTTGCTATCGCTTTGTTTGGTGAATGGCAATTGGGACTAATGATGGAATATTTCAATTTGGTCTTCGAGAAAGTGAGAACGATGGCTCTTTAAGCTTATGGACGTTTTTGGCCCCCAAATCATCGAACTATTGCAGCAATATCTTTGGCCCATGGTCAGAGTGTCGGCCTTTTTTCTGACGGCACCATTTTTTGGACTTGCTGCAATTAACCTAAGGGTGAAAATTGGGCTAAGCATGATGTTCACATGGTTCGTGCTACCAGGTTTGACCGTTCCCGATATTGATCCGTTCGCGTTCTCTTCTGCGCTTCTTTTGGCGCAAGAGGTCATGATCGGGGTCTTCATGGGACTCTTTTTACAAATCGTAGTCGCGGCTTTGGTCGGTGCGGGACAGCTTATTGCTGGTGGTATGGGGCTCAGTATGGCCAATATGATTGACCCTAACCTCGGTAATGTACCAACGCTATCTCAGTTCTTTCTCTTAATCGGCATGCTGCTTTTCATTGCTCTCGGCGGTCACCTTATTCTTCTATCGGTTCTTCAATATAGCTTTGAAGCGGTTCCTCTCGCAGGGGAGGCATTGAGTGGAGCGATGCTGATGGGGCTAGTAAATTGGTCTGGAACAATGTTTATCGGTGCTGCGGCGATTGGCTTCCCTGTTGTATTTGGGCTGCTCGTAATTAATGCCTCAGTCGGATTGATTGCAAGAGCAGCTCCTAGCCTCAACGTCTTCGCGATTGGCTTTCCGGCATTGATTCCAGCTGGACTGATTATGTTACTGATCACCACTCCCATTTGGTTTGAGAGGTTAGAAAACCTTTGGTTCCTGGCTTTTCAAAACATTAGAACGACTTTGGTGAGCTGAAGATGGCTGAAGATACTCCTCAAGAGGAAAAAACCGAAGAGCCGACCGCTCGAAGAATGGAGAAAGCCCGTGAAGAAGGGCAGGTGCTCCGTTCTCAGGATCTAACGGTAGCGATAGTGACTGCTGGTCTGATCGGCAGTATGTACGCTTTGAGTGGGTTCATGGGTCCCGCGATTTCCCAAGTCTTAAACCAGAGTTTTCAAATTGTTCCTGAGAGTTTGTCGGAAAGTTCAGTTCTGGTGGTCAGATTTGCTGCGATCTTTGTTGAAAGTTTTCTGATTTTGAGTCCGGTATTTGCAATCGCGTGCTTCTTGGCTATCGGAGGTGCAACTCTGTTAGACGGGTTTGTTTTCTCTTGGAAAAGTATTGAGCCAAAGGCAAGCAAGATTAATCCGTTGAGCGGCCTCGCTAGAATTTTTGGAATTAAAGCATTGGTTGAGCTGTTCAAGTCAATTATGAAGTTTTTGCTCGTTGGATCTTTTGGTGCGGTTTATCTCTATTTCAACTATGAAGAGCTTGTTCACTTAGCCAGAGGAGATATTTACACCGCCATCGAGGAGGGTGTTCTGTTTCTTCTATTCGGAGCACTTTTAGTTAGCACGGCGTTGGCAGTCATCGCGGCCATTGATGTTCCCTATCAGCGTTGGGAATTCATGAGAAAGCTCAAGATGACTAAGCAAGAAATTAAAGACGAGTTTAAGGAGCTCGAAGGTCAGCCCGAAGTTCGCCAGAAGATTAAGCAGAAGCAGAGAGAAATGGCTGAACAGCGAATGCTTCAGGATGTGCCCACAGCTGACGTTGTTATTACAAACCCAGAACATTTCGCAGTAGCGCTTCGTTATGACCTGGAGAGTGAAGAGGCTCCTAAAGTCATCGCTAAAGGTAAAGGGCTTATAGCCCAAAAGATTAAAGAAGTTGCATCGGATAGTGACGTTGAGATATTCGAAGCACCACCCCTTGCTAGGGCCCTCTACTTCACTACGGATATTGGTTATCACATTCCACAGGCGCTCTACTTAGCTGTCGCTCAGGTCATCGCCTATGTGTTTGGCTTGCAGGCGGTTAAAGAGGGCAATTCAGATACGAAACCAGAGAAACCTAAACCCAAGGTCCCCCGCGAACTGCAGTTTGACGAGCTAGGGAGACTTCATGCAGGAAATACCGGAGCCTAGACATATGGCCAACAAGTCAAAGCCAGCAGTAGATCAGGAGCAGATCAAGTATCACTCATTCAACCTTGAGCACGATCGAAGTACGCGAAAATTGATCGGTCGATTGTCTAATCCCGGAGCAAGTGGTGTTGTTTGTTCGCCAAATCAAGACCTTCGTAATCATTATGTGCGTGAGATTGTTTCGAATGTTTTCGAAGAGCCGAGAAATAGTACCGTAATGCGGGCTCCTAAGGACCGTGAATCTATTGTTTCGCTGATCAGTGAGAAAATTGAAGAAAATTCGGCGAGCGAAGTAAATTCAAAAGTGCTTGGGACTATCTGGATTTACGAGGCTGAATTTGCGGATGAAGTAGAGAAAATAGCGCTGATATCTAAATTGATTAGGCAGTTTAAGGCGAGCGGCATATCGCTCGTGGTTAACTGTTCCGGCGTGGTGCAGAGGTCGAAAGGTTTTCGGGACTGGGTCCAAAAAAATAAGACGTTGGTTGAAGAGTTTGCGGTCCCAAATGATGCGGAAAGAGATAGCTTTTTGGACACGGCTGACGAGCAAGGTGGAATATATTCGGCGAGAGAACTGGTTTCGAGGCTTTCCTTACCTGGTGAGGAAGGAAATCCTCGAACATTGCCACCAAAAACTGGGGTACCGAGCGCTGCGATCAAGCGAGATAGGGCAGATGTAATTAGTATCTCTACCCCGTCGGAAAACTTAGAAAAGGTGGGCGTAGAAACCATTTCCAGGAGCATCGAAAAGGAAGGCAAGGCCGCCAGATCAAAGCAGAAATCTCAAAAGCTAGATAGTCGTTCAAGGCGGGGAATGGTTATAGCCAAGGCTTCGGTTATTATCTCTGCACTGATTCTGCTTATCGGATGTGTCTGGTTTGTCTTTGAGAAAGATCTCCGTTCAAGCTTTCACGACATTCAGAAAGTATCGGCTTCACTTCTAAATCTCCCCGAGGTTTCAGTAGAACCAGACGAGGAATTCATTGCCCAGCCATCAATCCAGCAAGAGGCCGTTGATGCCGACTTGGCCGATGGCAGTCAAGTTGCTGCCATAGCTGGCTCTGTTGAAATCCTTGGAGGCGATGTGTCGCAAACAGAGAGTGCGTCGGAAACAATTGTTGGACCCAGTGAGACAGGATCTGACACCGTTTCGGAAGAAGTGGCTCTAACCGTGTCTAAAATCGAAGAACCCGCTGAATTATATTTCTTACAAGCCGGTGCTTTTTCTCGCAAACTGAATGCAGAGAGATTCGTGCGTATGAATGGCGCCGACTCGACCGGGTACTTTGTTGTCCAGAAAAAATCTGGGTTGTGGTCGCCAGTATTAGGTCCGTTCGAAAGAATGGAGGCAGAGAGGCTAATTAACGAACCGCGGGAAAACCAATTAGTGCTGAGAGCCACAGAAGAATTTCAGCTAAATAAAGCTGGGTAAGGAGTGTTTCAAAATGAGCGATAACAATTCAGATGACGAGGCATTGAAAGAGATAGATTCTGAGGGAGAGTCGACTGAAGCAGTATCAGGCCAACCCGAGGCAGAGAGTGATGTTCAAGACCAGGCAGATTCTTCCGATGAAAGTCATGAAGAAGCTTCGGCGGACGAGGAGGCTACCGAGTTGGCTCAAAATGAGCCTCTTGACGCCGAGGGAGAAGACAAATCCGATGAGACAGTCGAGGAACCAGAGACGCAAGACTCTGAAAATAAAGACGAGCTAGATGAAGTGAAAGATTGGTCTTCTGATGATCAATTAGGTGAAATAGAGATAGAGGGTGGTTTCGCTCAAAGCGACGGAACGATTGGCCTTAAAATAAATGGCGTACAGGTCGGTCCCCTCACTCATATTGATCGAACGCTTGCGAAAACTACCGAGCAGATCCAAACAGCGAGAAAGTTGATCTACGCTACAGGAGGGATTGGCGCGTTTGTTCTAATCTTTTCAGTCCTATTTTACGTGCTGATGTCTGTACAACTGTCCACAAAAACCGATGAGTTGAATCAGATGCTGCTGGCTCTCGGCAAGAGAGGAATTCAGTTGGGCGATGGTATTGAGGAACTGGTTAAAATTGAAGACGAAATTATAGAGATGCGAGGAACCCACTCTCTATTGATTAACGATATCGCGGCACTTGAATCGGCGAATGCAGCCCAGTTCTCGAACTTGGAGGGCCTCGTTGTAACTCTGAAAGGTAGCGTTGATGATAGTCAGCAGGAGTTATCAGAATTAAGGACGTCTACAGAGTCGATCAAACCTTATGTGAAGGACGACCTGAATCAGTCGAGGGCTGCGCTAGTAACGGAATTCTCCGAAACAAAAAGGCAGCAAGCACAGTTATCCGTTCAAGTTGATCGGTTGGCAAAGCAGCAAGCGGAATTAGCGACAAAGGTGGACGACTTATACTTAATTCAGAGAGCAGTTTTGGAGGGAAGACTTAATCTCCAGTAATTTAATTGCGCATGTTCTTATTCATAGATCTTAAGCACTGTCGATAGGGGAGGTAACGATGAACTTTTCACAAGATACGTTGGCTCTACTGCTGGTAGTTTCCACTGGGTTTTTGTTTTTGGTCATCTTCGCGTCGCTCTACTACTTGTGGAAAAAGACTGAGGAACTTGAATTCAAATCTCGACTGTTAGGGCGCAAACCAAAGGAGGTTCAGGCTGGCGACATACTAGGGTTTGCCGGAAAGGAAATCTGGGATTTTTTGACCAGCCCTTCTACTGATATCGAACGTCAAGCTGAAGTTCGTAAGCGGTTTGTGTTCGTATTGCAACGACATGTAGAAAGCATTGTCGAACAGGGGCTCTTTGATGCTCGCAAGGGCAAAGCGAGTGTGCCCCCTTCTGAGGCAAACATTGGTGGTGTTAGTGGAGAGGTCGCTTCTTGGCTTCCTGCCAGTTACGTGAAGGAATTTTACGAAATCGGATCTCACCTAAAGTCTTTGGAAGGGGAAGCCGATTTAAAGAAGGAAACTAGGTTACTGCTAAGTGAGCAGCTTTCTAAGGTAGTAAATGAGCTAGGCCTGGAAATCAATGTAGATGGATTAGTAGAGCGAGTAGCGGGAAATATAGGCACGTTCGATTCAGACCTGGCTTAGGATCGCAGATGAGCTTATTTAACAGAAAAACTTCGCGAACCACGAGTTCAGTGGTCGAAGATATGGCGGGAAAAAAAATGCTTTCGGATAATAAATTCGAGCTGTATGTGGGTAAAACTACTACGCTCGAAAATACCACCTTGATGCTTGAGGGCAATGCCCGAATTGATGGCAAAGTCACGGGTAAAATCAGCGCTAAGCAGCTAGAAATCGGCCCTGAAGGTAGCTTCATAGGAAGTGTCGAAGCTGAGAAAATTATTGTTGATGGATCGCTCGATTCGGGTGATAAGGCTATTTCTTCAAGTGGGATAATAGAAATACGTGAGACCGGGAAAGTGGTTGGCAATGTTCACTACGCGAGTCTCGTTTGTGTATCCGGTGGGATAATCTCAGGGACCGTGGCGCCATTACAAGACAAAAAGAAGGACTCCTGAGACCTTTTCAGCTCCCAGGAATACTCAACAAGCGACGAGTTCTAGCTACCAGAGGTCGTATTTCTGAATCTCTGCACGACCAACCACCATATGATGAACTTCATCAGGCCCATCGGCGAATCTAAGATGGCGCATATCGGTGTACATATTCGCAAGAGGGGACCACTGTGATATTCCAGTTGCTCCATGCATTTGAATGGCTTGATCGATAATGAGACAAACCTTTTCGGGAACCATAGCCTTAACCGCACTTACGTAAACGCGGGCTTCTTTGTTGCCAAGCACGTCCATTGCCTTAGCCGCTTGTAGGACCATTAATCGCATGGCATCTATCTCGATGCGCGCTCTTGAGATGACCTCAAGGTTTTTCCCCAGCTTGGCAATGGGCTTACCAAACGCCACACGAGTCGCAGACCGTTTAACCATCAGTTCTAGCGCTTTTTCGGCCTTGCCGATGGAGCGCATGCAGTGGTGGATTCGGCCGGGCCCTAATCGTACCTGAGAGATTTCAAAGCCTCGTCCCTCGCCCAAGAGGACGTTCTCTTTAGGCACGCGGACATCGTTAAAGCGCAGGTGCATGTGGCCCCTAGGCGCGTGATCTGCCCCAAATACTTGCATTGCGTCTAGAATCTCGACGCCAGGTGTGTCCATGGGTACAAGGATTTGCGATTGCTGACGGCTTGGTGGAGCCTCTGGGTCAGTCTTGACCATGACGATCATGATTTTGCATCGAGGGTCGCCTGCGCCAGAGATATAAAATTTTTCACCGTTGATGACCCACTCATCGCCATCGAGTACTGCGCGAGTACTGATGTTTTTTGCATCTGAAGAGGGCAACCCTGGCTCAGTCATCGCGTAGGCTGACCGGATCTCTCCATTTAACAAGGGTTCTAGCCACTGCTTTTTTTGCTCTGGCGTGCCGACGCGCTCGAGGACTTCCATGTTCCCTGTATCGGGAGCACTACAGTTTAGTGATTCTGAAGCCAGTGGAAACTTACCTAGCTCAGCCGCAATGTACGCATAATCAAGATTGTTTAGTCCCTGTCCGTATTCAGTGTCTGGAAGAAAGAAGTTCCACAATCCTGAATCCTTGGCTTTCTGCTTGGCGCCCTCGAGCAGCTCGAGTTGCTTAGGGTGCCATGACCATCGGTCCTCTTTTTCTTTTTCGAGGGCTGAGAACTCTTCTTGAATAGGTTCCACGTTGTCCGCGATGTGCTTCTTCACTGCATCCATTAGAGGTTCCGCTTCTTTGGACATAGCGAGCTGGAAAAGATCCGCTTCTAAATCAGGCATGGGGTTTCTCCTCGGTTTTCAGCATCAAAACACGAGCATTGCGCATGACACAAGCGTCGATCGCAGATTGTGAGACGAGAGGAATGGTGCCTGATCACGGACGCGAATGGCGAGGAACCTGAGCGCTGTGCGGATCGCTAGATCAGGGTTCCTCTTCGGGTTTAGGCAGTAGGCGCTATACGCCTAGCGCAGTTCTGGACAATCCGTGCAAATGGCATAGGCATGGAGGGGGTCGTTTAGGTTGTCGATCCATTCGAGTTCCGCTTGCATCGCTGACTCAATTCGGCCAAGCAGAGTGGCTGGCCTGGGAGGCAAGTGGGCACTGAAGGATGCCGTTAACGCCTCGATGATTTGCTCTTGCGTTGTTCGCTCGGGTTCAACGTGCCACACATCAAAGTCTGTCAGGTCAGCGAGTTCAGCAGCGGCTTCAATGGCTGCCTGAAGCTCGCCTATTTCGTCCACCAGTCCTATTTCTTTGGCGGCTGCACCGGTCCATACTCGCCCTTGGGCGATATTGTCAACGGCCTCCACACTCATGCTGCGGCTCTCTGCGACCATTTCAATGAACTGGGTGTAACCGGCTTCAATGTTGGCTTGGATGAGCTCAGCGAATGCCGGTGAAATGCCGCGCTCGATGCTGGCAGCGCCTGCGAGTGGAGTTGTCGATACGCCGTCCGTAGTGATTCCGTAACGTTCGAGCGTCTTCTCAAAGGTTGGAATGACGCCGAAAATGCCGATGGAGCCGGTAATGGTGGTATTGGCTGCAAAGATTTTATCGGCGCTCGCGCTGATCCAGTAGCCGCCGGATGCGGCGACACCACCAAAGCTCGCAACGACCGGGATATCATCGGCTTGAACGGCCAGCAGTGATTGCCTGATGATTTCCGAAGCGGTTTTGCTGCCGCCGCCTGAGTTCACACGTAGAACAATTGCTTTAACAGAGTCATCGTCAACGGCCTGGTGGATCCGTTCAACGAGACTTAAGCTGCCGATTTGGCCAGGGCCAGCAAAGCCATCAACAATGCCACCGGTTGCTGTGATCACGGCGACCTTGGCATCCGCGTCGCTCTCCTCGAAGTTCATTTGCTGGGCAAGGTAGGGTTGGTAGCTGACGCCGGTGTAGGTTGTTTCGTCCTCTTCGCTGCCAATCAGGTTAATGAGGTGATCTCGCATTTCCTCTTCGGTGACGAGTTGATCCACAAGGCCCATGTTGAGAGCGACTTGACCAAGGTTTCCCTCGCTCTCTTCGAGTACCGCTTTCATGTTGGCGAGGGCTTGGTCCAATGATCCGGGCTCAAGCTCTCGAGCTTCCTCTATACGGGACGTGTAAGCGCTCCACCAGGCAGACAGGTATCCCAGTCGGGCTTCCTTGTCCTCTGGTGACATATCTTCTCTGAAGTAAGGCTCCGCCGCTGACTTGTATTTACCCACCTTAAAAAGATTCACGTTCACATCGAAGTCATTCAGTAAACGCTTGAAGTAGGTGCGGTAGGCGGCAAACCCCTCAGGGAGCGCGCTGTATTCAGCATTCATGAGAATTTCGTCTGCTTCGGCAGCCAGCAAAAGAGAAGACTGGTTATAGGCACGCGATGCTGCAATCACTGGCTTGCCTGAGTCCTTAAACCCACGGATCGCGTCAGCCACTCGCTCGAGATGCGGCATGAGGCCGCCGCCAAATTCATCAAGGTCCAAAACCAACCAACCGATCCTGTCGTCTTCGGCGCCAAGTTCTATTGCCTTGATAACGGAACGCAAGTGGGTCTCCATAGGCCGCTCACCCGACTGCAGTAATTCCAAGGGATCAACCGCCGTCTTTTCCTCCACTAAGACACCTTGGAGATCAAGAACCAATGCGCCCTGGTCTGGGATGTCTGGTGTGTCGTCAGAAAATGGTGCCATGAGGAGGCCGCTCAAGATAACTAGGCCGAGCAGGCCAAACACCAGCGTTTGAGAAATAGTCAAAAGGCGCCATAGCCAGCGTAAGGGCATTAAAAAATATTGCAGCATAGGAGGGGGTCCAGTAGCTTTGATTGAAAGAATTATCAAGCAACAGTTTACGAGGTTTAGCGGCTAATGTGTGTCTCGGAGTTCGAAAATTAAAAAACGGAGCCGTGCGAAAGAGGATGGAATGATCAAAGACAGTACAAGCGAGAATGGAAAGTGGCGTTATGACGGTGTGAAGGTTGTGAGCGGTCAGCACCTTGACGTGAACACTCCCCAAACCGAGGGTATGAATCGGGCTGCCGCAATCAATCATGCGACCGCTGGTGCTCAGAAGCTATGGGCGGGAACAGTTCATATACACCCCGATGCCAAGACGGGCGCTCATCATCATGGTGACCTTGAGAGCATTATTTACATTGTGAGCGGTCAGGCTCGCATGCGTTGGGGTGAATCACTTGAGTATGTGTGCGAGGCAGGCCCTGGTGACTTTATTTACGTGCCTCCTTTTGTGCCGCATCAAGAAATCAACGCCAGCACCAGCGAGCCGCTCGAATGTGTGCTGGTTCGCAGTAACCAAGAGCCAGTGGTGGTTAACTTAGATATCCCGGTGGAAGAGCCGCCTGAGGGGCTGTATTGGGTTGACCCTATCCACGCTGACCCAGGCTCGGGTAAAGCGGATTAAGATCAAAGCCTACGCCAGCGCTGACCGCCTCGGGTCGTTCGGGTAGACCCAGTCCTCACCAATCACGCTTGGCACTCGAAGATGGTCAGGGATGTGCTCTCGACCGATGATTTCGTCAGCGTGCTGATGCCAGTAGTAGATTCTTGCCTCTTGGTAAGACAGCGGTACCCCCTTGAATCCATAACTTTCCACAGACTTTTGGATCCACGCTCCAAACTCGGTGTCCTCTCTTAATACCTGCGCGAGGCGTTCACCACTATTTTCGGTCCACATGTCAGGTGCAGGTCCGTCCCCCCAGTCAGGAGCAAGGGTCCAAGTTTCTAACACGCATTGATTGATGCCCTTTGGCCAAAATAGGAGCGGCGGCAGTGCATAGGGGCTAAGGGGTGAGACCCAATTAGGGAAGACGCCATAGGACTGTGTACAGGTCCTAGCGATCTCTCCTACAGACGCTATTTCGTTCATCGTTTGACGTTGTTGCATCGTCTCGGTTTCAAAGGCGCCTTGTGGCCGAGGTGCAATCATTCGATTGTGACCATTGGGGTACAGGGTGTTGACGTTTCTTCGGTCATCTAGAATCGGCGCTACCGTGGAGGGATGAATGCTCTTCACATGATAGACCTCGGTATTGGCTTCCATCGCGATCTTCCAATTGCAATCCAATACAAAGCGATGGCGGGCAGCGAGCCTGCACTCGTCAAATTGAAATTCTTCCCACTCCTTGGCGATCGGCCCCAGGTAATCCAGCAAGCTCGGCGCGTCATCATCGAAGTTGATGAAAATGAGTTTGCCGAACCGCTCGCATCGCACCCTAGCAAGGCTTCGGCAGCCAAAGTCTAGATCCTTAAAATCCTCCGGGTCCCGAATCGACAGCAGTTCACCTTCGTGGTTATAGACCCACCCGTGATAACGGCAGGTTAAGCGCAGTTTTCGGCCCTTGGGTTCAGTAACGACTGGAGCCCCGCGATGGCTGCAGGTGTTATAGAAGGCGTTAACAACGCCGGTTTCGCTGTGCACGATGACGACGGGCTGACCCACGTTCTCCCAAAGGATGAACGAGCCAGGATCAGGAATCTCGTCCATATGCGCCGCGAAAAGCCAAGATTTCCGCCAAAGGTGACCCATCTCTAGCTCGAAAAATTCTGGATCAACATAGCGTCCACCGGGTAAGTCCGGCAAAGAAGGGAAAGAAGGGGGTGGTGCCGTGCGTGCGGCTTCATATTCCATCAACGCTTTGAGGGTGGTGATTTCTTGCTCGTTCATAATCGTGCTCGGCTTACCCTTATCTGACTGGATTCTAGTATTTGCTTTGTACTGACCAGCGGCTTCAATAACGCTGACTCAGCGCGCGGCAATCGGCTATAAGGCCCTCTGATAGTCCAGTACCTCATGAGTGCAATCAAAACTGCCCTTGATTGGTCGCTTCTCATTGCTCATTGCTCATTGCTCATTGCTCATTGCTCATTGCTCACTGGTCTTTGGTTACAGTGCCCACTACCTCTCGATCCGATACCGCGCCGCTTGTTAGATCCTTTTTGTGGTGCCGTCGAACTAACGCCACTCAAGCCAGAATAACAGCTGGACTGACTTCAGCAAGACACGTGTAATACGTTTGCGAGAAAAGTCGGTAACCGCAGCGGAAGCTTTCCTTTCGGGATTCCGGCAGCACTAAAAAAGTCCGTCCAGATGCAACGGCTCAATTCCTAGCGCCCGCTCAGCCTCGCAATTGGTACTCGGCGCCCTCCCGGGGTAGGGTGATAACGGTCAACGTCCAAGGATCGACTCTGATGCGGTTTTTTACACCCGAGATTTTAGACAATCCCTATCCTCTCTATGAGCAATGGCGGGCGCATCATCCGATTTGGCAGGATGAGGAGACCGGCGCATGGATCTTGTCCCGATTCGATGATGTGCGTCACGTGCTCAAACATTCGAGTGATTTCTCGTCGAAAGCGATGGGTGGGGGAGAAACCGGCCCACTCCCGCTCTTAACCGATGACGCGCCGCGGCACACGGAGCTTCGCAATATCGTCAATAAGGCATTTACCACTCGCATGCTGAAGGAGATTGAAGATGAGGTTGCCGATATCGCGAGGTCCTTGGTAGATGGGATTCCTGAAGGGGAATCGGTCGATGTGGTAGAGGCGCTGACGATTCCACTCCCCGTCGCCGTGATCTCCAAAATGATGGGCATCCCCCCTGAACGTGCCCAAGACTTCAAGCGGTGGTCTGATGCGCTAACCGGAACACTCGCGGGTGCATCGCTGGCTGAGCGCGAGGTCGAGATTGGCGAGATGTACGCGTTCTTTCAAAGCTTGATTCCTGAACGCCGGGACCAAGGCGGGTCAGATCTTGTGAGCGCGGTGGTGAATGCCAGTGTCGACCGTAAGCAGTTGTCGGATCACGATGTCGTCGGCTTCTGCATGTTGCTGCTCATCGCGGGTAACGAGACCACGACCAATCTCTTGGGAAATTTTCTCAATGTGTTGGCCGATCGCCCACAAAGTTGGCAGCAACTTCGAACCCAACCCAAGTTGATCGAGCAGGGCATTGAGGAAACGCTTCGGTTTGACGGTCCCGTCCAATTCTTAAGACGTACGCTGACCTCGCCTTGCACATTTCATGGCAAAGCATTGGAGCCCGGCGATGTGGTTCACGTCATCATGGGGTCAGCGAACCGAGACGAGTCGGTGTACTCGAATGCGAATCAGTTCGACCTCGGGAGAGAAAAAATTCAACATCATACCTTCGGCTTTGGTATTCACTTTTGTATTGGTGCACCGCTCGCGCGGCTCGAAGCGAAGGCCGCGATGCAAGCACTCACCGAGCGGTTTGCGGTCGTTGGTCGGGGTGACGGCGATAACGAACGGGTCGCCTCGCACTTGCTTCGAGGATTCCATCATCTCTCGCTGAGGTTCGAGGGAAATTAGATGTCAGAGAAGGCGGGTTGCGAAGCCATGCACTGGCGTCCTCTGTGCGCGCGATGAGTTATCAGGCAGAAAGGGCGCACGCTAACCTCGGGCCAGGGTTTTTGGTTACGGCAGCGTTTATTGGACCGGGGACCATCCTCACCGCCAGTCGGGCCGGCGCAGAGTTTGGGCTGTCATTGCTCTGGGCGCTTTTGTTCTCGCTAGTGATGACGTTCGTTCTCCAGGAAATGGCGTTGAGACTCGGACTCGTCAAGCGCTTGGCGCTGACCACCATATTGCGTGATGCGGTGACTCAGCCGGTATTCAAGTGGGGGTTCCTAGTGCTCGTGGGGCTCGCCATTGTGGTTGGCAATAGCGCTTATGAGGGCGGAAACCTGACTGGTGCGGCTGCGGGGGCAGCGTTGATTTTCGGTGGCGATCTGCGCGTTTGGTTAATCCTCTTGGCCTTCGTGTGTGCGCTACTCTTGCTGTGGGGACGCTATCAAAGCTTCGAGCGCATCTTGGTAGTGTTGGTTGCACTCATGGCGGCTATGTTTAGTCTGTCCGCGGTCGTCATGGTGCTCAATTCAGAGGTGGCGGATATTCGCCTCTTACCTTCAGCGCCGAGTGACCGGTCCGAATGGATTGTGCTCGCACTGATTGGCACGACCGTCGTCCCCTACAACCTTTTTTTGCATGCATCGCTTGTGCAGCGTAAGTGGGCGGATGGAGTGCCGCTCGACCAAGCGATCAGCGCTGCTCGCCGAGATCTCGCGATATCGCTCGCGATCGGTGGTATTGTGACGATAGCAGTCATGGTGACTGCTGCTTACTTGTACCGAGGGGGGGCAGCGCCAAGCCAGCTGTCTGATTTGCCTGCGCAGCTCGCTCCTGTCGCTGGCCCGTTCGCGGAGATGGCATTTGCCTTGGGGCTATTGGCGGCAGGGCTCAGCAGTGCGTTAACCGCGCCACTTGCCGCATCGCTTACCCTTGAGGGCGCTTTTCACAGAGATAATCAGCCTTCGAGACGGCTGTTTCGTAGCACCTGGGCATTAGTCTTGCTGTGTGGCGCCGGGTTTGCAGTGACCAGTCAGCAGCCTGTAGAGCTGATTCTCATTGCGCAGGTCACAAACGCGTTGCTGCTGCCCTTGCTGGCCCTGATTTTGATTGTGCTGGCCGCGCGGACGAGCATCATGGGGCAGCACGCCAGTCGAGCGTGGCAAAGTGGGGTCGCAGTCTTAGCGGCCATGGTCTGCGGGTATTTGAGTGTTCAGCGTTTCCTTTGACCGCGGTTTGAGTTGGCCCACGCCATCCAAAAAATAAAAGTCGAGGAATAGCCTGTGGCGGAACCAGAATTGCCCCTAAGCGCTGGGCTTATTTGTACCCAGCTCCGCTCCAGCAAGGCTTTTCTTTTTTTGTTGCACGAGCAGTTTCGTTGGGACAGACGGGCCGCGCGAAGGTGGGCGCTGAGATCACTTTTTGAGTAGGTCTAATGCGCGGCGGAGAGTATATTCGAAGAAAGCCAGCTCCAACCGCACCGGTGGGTGGGCTTGGCATGAGGGTGGTGAGGAGACGGCGATGAATGGAAACGAATTGAGGGTGCGAATCGCGGCGCGTGAAGGTCGATTCGTTAAAGTTTGTTGCATCCAAAGTGTGGAGGAGGCCCGCCGTGCGATTCAAGCAGGTGCCGACGCCCTGGGATTAGTCGCTGCTATGCCGTCGGGGCCTGGTCCTATTTCTGATCCGCTGATTAGTGAGATTCTGAGTGAATTGCCAGAAGGCCTCTGCACGGTGTTGCTGACCAGTGAGACGGATGTCGACGACATACTGGGTCATCTCGAGCGTTGTCCAGCCGAGGTTGTTCAAGTGGTTCGCGATATTGGTAGCCGCGCGTTGCAGGAATTAAA
>CAJXDD010000030.1:0-18519 GCA_913052075.1 uncultured Gammaproteobacteria bacterium | reverse complement strand
TGGCGAGCGCGCTTCGAGGCGGACTTAAAGTGAATGCCGATGCCGAAGTGGTGACCGACAAAGGCGCGGTCTTACTCGTTGATGGTGGATACGGTTTCGGTCAGGTGGTCGGCCGGCAGGCTACTGACCTGGCGATTGAGCGAGCGAAATCCATGGGCATGGCCTGCGTAGGCTCCCGCAATAATCACCACCTCGGACGTATTGGGACCTATGCAGAGCACTGCGTTCGCGAAGGATTAATCTCCATCCACTTTGTGAACGTTGTCGGTCACCCGCCCTTTGTTTCTTTGTGGGGCGGCCGGGATAAACGGGTACAAACCAATCCTTTTTGCTGCGGCGTGCCGACGGGCGATGACCCTGTCATTTTAGATATGGCGACCAGTGCAATCGCCCTTGGTAAGGTCAGGGTGGCAGGATTGAAAGGCGAGGATGTGCCGCCAGGGTGTTTATTTGACGCTGAAGGACGCCCAACGAATGACCCGAGTGTCATTGCCTCTGGTGGATCGCTTGGTCCTTTCGGCGGTCACAAAGGGTCTGGGCTTGCTTATATATGCGAGCTTTTAGGCGGCGCGCTCGCAGGTGAGTGGACGATGCAAGACGATTCCAGGCAGGGCCAAATCACGGTTAACCATATGCTGATGTTTGTTCTGGACCCTGATCTTTTTGGGGGCGGTGAGCAATTTCGGGCTGAAGTAGAAGGGATGCAGCAATACGCGCGATCATCGAGGCCCGCAAAGGGCGTCGATCATGTCCGTCTTCCTGGTGATCCCGAGCGAGAGACCATGGCGTATCGTTTGCGCGATGGCATTCCCATCGACGATGGATCGTTAAAGGATATATGTGATGCGGCAGAAAAGGCGGGCATGACGAGCGGCGATGTGGAGTCTTGGCTAGCCGGGTGATCGGAATCGCTTAAAGAATGACGCGAGGCCTTTCACTGCATATCACCAACCTTCTTCACTGTTTTTCTGGTTAACGGTTCGGTAACAAAAGACTCTAAGATAGCGGCCTGAGGGAGTTAGGTGGTGCCGAGAAGAGGACTTGAACCTCCACGCCCTTTCGAGCACTAGCACCTGAAGCTAGCGTGTCTACCAATTCCACCACCTCGGCAAGGGGTGCGAGATTACAAGGAGCGTAAGACGCTGTCAACGAAGGCCCCCCGTCAATCGCAGGTCAAGAAACTTGCCTCGAAATCAAGCAAGATTTCCCAAGAAATAGATCGTCAAGCGATCCCAAATTCGCTAATCAGCGAGATTCAGGCGCTCCTTAAGGGCGCCGATAACGGGCTAACCAGGCGGCAAATCCAAGGCCGGCTGGCGCTATCCCAAGCGCAGAAACCACGCTTGACCCAAGTCCTCGCAGCCATGATGGAAAAAGGGGATCTCGTGCAAGGGGTTGGTCGCCGGTACCATCGCGCCTCAGCACGACCGGGATCGGATACGGAAGAGGGCCGGGTTTTTGCGCACCCCGACGGGTTTGGCTTTGTGCAAATTGAGCAAGACGACGATCTTTTTTTATCCCCGCATCAGATGCGTCAGGTTTACCACGGTGACAGGGTTCGATGTCTTCGGCGCCCCGGCCGCGGTGGGCGCAGCGAGGGAATAATTGATGCCGTGGTCGCGCGAAGTTTCGACCGAATGTTGGTCCGACTTACGAGAAGCGGGAAGGCCTGGTGGGGCGAGCCGCTGGCGAAGAATTTGACGCATTCAGTGCGCATCATTGATGCGAACGGCCTTCATTTTGAGAATGGTAGGGTCATTGAGGTTAAAATGATCACTTACCCAACGCCTCAAGAGTCTGCGACTGCCCGCGCGTTGAGAGAAGGAACCGGTGATCGGTTGAGCGATCAAATTCGAGCGGTGGCTGAGGCTGAATCAATTCCCCTCGCGTTTTCGGAGGATGTGGAGCGAGCGGCCATCGCGCTAACGCGGCCAGAGCGACCTGAAAAAGGCGGAAAGAGACGGAATCTTGAGCGGCTCCCTTTTGTCACGATTGATGGCGAGGACGCACGTGATTTTGACGATGCCATCTACGTCAAACGGTCAGGCGCAGGGTTTAAGTTGCTGGTCGCGATTGCTGATGTTGCGCACTATGTGGCGCCTGGCTCGCTGATCGAGGAAGCGGCCATTGAGCGAGGAACCAGTGTTTATTTCCCTGGAACCGTATTGCCCATGCTACCTGAGCACCTTTGTAATGATCTCTGCTCGCTGAGACCTAATGAGAGGCGCTTCGCGCTTGTTTGTGAATTACAGTTCGATGCCAAAGGCAGGCGTATTGGGTATACCTTCTATGAGGCTAGCATCCGCTCGAAAGCCAGATTGATTTATGAGGCGGTTGCCCTGCATTTGTCGGGGGAGTCTCGCCTCGATGTTTCAAAGCCCGTTGTTGAGTCTTTAGACGCGGCAAATGATTTATTGGGCGTACTGTTAAAGAGCAGGATTGCGCGAGGTGCGCTCGAGATTGAGACGCCAGAAGCGAGAATAGTGGTGGATGCATCGGGCGAGCCTATTGATCAGCGACTAAACGCTCGTACCGAGGCGCACAGGCTGATCGAAGAATGCATGTTGGCTGCGAACGTCGCCGCCGCCGACTATCTCGCGTCCGCAGACATGGGCGGCATTTACAGAGTCCATGGATCACCGACACCCGAGAGGCTCGCATCGCTGAATGAGGCACTCAGGTGGTTTGGATTACCGGATATCCCGGTGGCAGAGACAATAGAAGCGGATGCATTCCAGACGGTGCTCAATGAGGTTGCGGCAACTGACGACGCCCCCATATTGATGCCACTCGTGTTGCGATCGATGCAGCAAGCACTCTACAGCGCCATTGAAGCACCACACTTCGGACTGGCCTATGAGCGCTATGCGCACTTCACGTCGCCGATCCGCCGACTACCTGATTTGATCAACCATCGATTAATCAAGGAAGTCATGGAGTCATCTCTTAAGACTGTCACCGGTAACAGAAGACCTCGAAATGGCGCTTTGAAAACCAGCACTGCGACTGACAATGCGCCCACGAGCCAAATAATGCTCGAGAGTTTGGCATCGAGTGCGAGTGAAACAGAGCGGCGAGCAGACAAAGCCTCACAAGATATTAATCAGTTCTTGAGGTGCCAGTATCTAGCAGACTGTCTGGGTGAAATCTACGAGGGTCGCGTTGCCCATGTTTCAAAATTGGGCGCCTTCGTGCTGCTGGACAAGCTGGCTGTCGAGGGATTAATTCCTTTTCGCGCCATCCGGGATCGGTTAGGGCGATTGTCAGTCCTGCCTTATGCGCTCGTTTCCGATGCCACTGGGAAGCGCTTATCGATGGGCGATGAGGTCACCGTCCAGCTGTCTCGAGTGGACGAAAAGCTGGGTCATATTGAGTTCGAATTAGTTGAGCAAAAGACCTCAAGATCTCGTCACCTCGCAAAGCCTCATCGCCCTAGTTCATCCAAGGTTGAAAAGGCAGGCAAGCGACGCAAGGGGCTTCAAGCAAAGCGACCCTCTAAGCAGGGAAGAACCGAGGTTTCCCAAGACGGTTCTGAAAAATCTTGTGAAGAGACTGATGGAAAGAAAGCTGCACCGCGGAAATCGCGGGCAAAACCATTACAAGCGGCGAAGCGACCTGCGAAGCGAACAGGGGCGAAGCAAGGAAAAAAGTCGCAGAAGAATTCGCGAGTGGCAGATCAAGGGGTAACGAAAAAAGCGGACGCTAAAAGACACTCAAAACAAAGTGTCGATAACCCTGCAAAAGCAGCCAAGCGCCGGCCAGCTAAGCGTTCCCCACCTGAAGGCTCCTCATCTAAAGGCGAAGGTGAGCCATTGACGGCAGATCGGTCCAACACTAGAAAACCCTTTAAAAGACCAATTTCGAAAGACGAGACTAAATGACCGAAGTGAGTATCATCTACGGGCTGCATGCAGTCCGCCGGGCCATCGAATCGGGTCAAGCGGGTCATCTTTATGTGAGGAGCGGAAAGCGATCACCCAGAATTGACGAGGTATTGGCGCTCTGTGCGACTGATCAAGTGCTGGAGTGGGTCGATGAATCTCGTCTCCACGCGTTAACCGGTACAGATCGGCATCAGGGAATGGTCTTCGAAAGCGTCGAGCATCAGGCGCCAGTAGTGTCTTTAGACGCGCTGATGATGGCAAAAGAGGATCGCCGGTTATTGCTTGCGCTGGATGGTGTCACGGATCCAGGCAATCTTGGCGCCTGCCTACGCAGTGCGGCCACGTTCGGTGTGGATGGAGTCATTGTTCCGAAGCATGGATCTGCACCAGTCAACGCCATTGTTCATAAACGATCCGCAGGTGCCGCGGCCTCGCTGCCCGTTTTGACAGTGACGAATCTGGCTAGAACGTTACGCCAGTTAAAGGAGGCAGGATATTGGGTTGTCGGTACGGCGATGGATGCCTCTGCCCGCTCGATTGATGACGTGGAGCTGGCCGGTGACCTTGTGCTAGTCATGGGCTCTGAGGGCGAGGGTATCCGCAGGAATGTCCGCAATCAGTGTGATGAGCTCGTTATGATCCCTATGAACGACGCGAGTTACACGCTAAACGTGAGCGTCGCAGTAGGCATATGCCTCTATGAGATCAAGCGACAACATCCGCAAGATCCTTAGCACGGATGGACGGATTGCAACTACCTACTTGATTGATTAGACTTCGCGTCCCGAAATTCCATTAACTCCTTGCTGTACTGCATGAGCAGGCGGCAATTACCCGAAAGGAGCACGCTATGCGGCATTATGAGGTCGTTTTCCTCGTGCACCCTGGACAAAGTGAACAAGTCCCAGGGATGATCGAGCGCTATTCCAATTTGATTACCCAAGGGGGCGGAAGCGTCCATCGGTCCGAGGACTGGGGTCGTCGCCAACTGGCTTATCCCATCAATAAGATTTTCAAAGCGCACTACGCGATGCTCAATATTGAGTGCAGCTTAGAGACGCTTGATGAACTCACCGAATCCTTTCGCTTCAACGATGCGGTCATTCGAAACATGGTGATGGGACGAAAGCAAGCAGACACTGAAGTTTCGCCGATTATGAAGCTCGAAAAAGAAAGCCGCGAGCGAAAAGAACGTGATGAAGCGCGCGCAAGCAGGCAAGCGGCGCAGCAGGAATCAGAGCCTAAGCCAAACCCAGAAGCGGCTAGCCTAGACAATGATGAGGCCCCAGCAGGCGAAGGCACGCTTGAAGCGGTAAGCGAGAATAGTGACGAAGCGCCCGCAATTGAAGCTGCGCCTGAAACGAAGGAGGCCTAAGTAATGTCCCGGTTTTTTAGAAGAAGAAAGTACTGTCGATTCACTGCTGAAGGCATCACCGAAGTTGACTACAAAGACGTAGAGCTACTGAAAGCCTACATTACGGAGACAGGAAAGATTGTGCCCAGTCGAATCACTGGGACTAAAGCGAAATATCAAAGGCAGCTGTCCAAGGCGATCAAGCGGGCCCGCTATTTAGCCCTGCTTCCTTACACCGACGGCCACAAATAACGGTAGTAAGAAATATGAGATTGCTCGCGGAGTACGCGTTGCGAGGTCGGCCAAAGGCGATCATCGTGACGGCGATCCTTGTGAGTCTACCTCTTTTTAGCTGGGTTGGCGGTGCAGTAGCCGCGCTCGTCGTGCTAGCTCAAGGCCCTAGAGAAGGGCTGTTTGTTGCAATGTGGGCTTCCCTGCCTCTGCTGGTAGGGTACGCGATAGCCCAAGATATTAGCAGCCTACTTGCTTTTGCGGCAGTGGTTGCTTCGGCTTCGCTACTTAGAGCAGCAGGTTCATGGGAGCTGGTGCTATACGGGGCGATGATACTGGCTGTTATTCAGGCTCTGCTCTTTGGCTGGTTGTCGAGCCCTATACTCGAATGGTTCGTTAGCTCGTATCTAGGAATCTTGGAGTCGATGCGAGAAGCCGGAGCGAGCGCACCGGATGAGGCAGGAGCACGGGGCACAGCCCTAGCGTTTTTTGCCTTAGGGCAGGGAGTACTGACCATTGTAACGCTGATGCTTGCCAGGTGGTGGCAAAGCGAGATCTATCACCCTGGTGGGTTTGGTGATGAGATCCAGCGCGTAAAACTCGCGCGTCCGGTGGCGATTGGCCTAGGACTAACCACGGTCGGGTTGGCAGGGATGCCAGAGTTCAGTGCTTGGGCGGCAGTGGTTAGTCTGCCGCTCGTGGTTGGAGGGGTGTGCCTTACCCATGCGCTGTTAAAACAGCGAGGAGTGTCGCGGCACTGGTACGTGGCGTTCTACGCAAGCATTGTGTTGTTTGCGCAGATGGCAATGGCGATCTTGGCCTTGGTTATGATCGCGGATAGTTTTATTGATTTGAGACGACAGACAAACGTCTGAGAGGAAGCATTATGGAAGTCATATTGTTGGAAAAAATTGCTAACCTGGGCGCGCTAGGAGACCGAGTGACGGTCAAAGCGGGCTATGGGCGAAATTACTTGATTCCTCAAGCGAAAGCAGTTGCAGCAACCGCAGACAATGTTGAGGCTTTCGAGTCGAGAAGAGCTGAGCTAGAAAAAGAGGCGGCCCAAATCCTGTCGGCCGCTGAGGCTCGTGCAACAGCTGTAGCGGCGCTCGAACTCACGATATCTGCGAATGCCGGAGAGGAAGGAAAACTGTTCGGTTCAGTAGGCGCCCGAGATATCGCCCAAGCCGCAGCCGACGCGGGTGTGGAATTGGATCGTAGCGAAATCCGTCTGCCCGATGGTCCGGTGCGAGAAGTCGGCGAGTACGCGATCGAAGTAGGACTGCATCCAGAAGTAGAAACCTCACTCAAAGTGATCGTAGTTCCCGAGGAAGCACTTGAATCCTAAGCGCATTGCATTAGGCTAAGGTCCCCGCAGCGAAGAACGAACCCTTGGCCTCCGATAGAGAAGATCATCAGGCGCTGAAAGTCCCCCCGCACTCACTCGAGGCCGAGAGAGCCGTACTGGGTGGGCTGATGCTAGATATCGGGGCCTGGGACGCCATTGCATCTTTGGTCACGCCTGAAGACTTTTACCGCGGTGAACACCGAACGATCTTTCGAGCTATGGAATGGCTCGCCGCAGATAACAAACCTTTGGATATTGTTACTCTTGCTGAGTCGCTTGAGTCTCATGGCGAGTTAGACGCGATTGGGGGACTGCCTTATCTGAGTGAGCTGGCAGAAAGTACTCCCTCAGCTTCCAATGTCACCGCGTATGCCGAGATTGTTCAAGAGCGTAGCACTGTCAGAAAGTTAATCACCGTCGCGCATGAAATTGCGGAAAGCGGGTTCAACCCCCTCGGCAGATCCAGTGCTGAGTTGATTGATGAGGCGGAAAGTAGAGTTTTTCGAATCGGCGATGAGCGGCCCAGCCGAGGTGGACCAGAATCGGTCAGGCCACTGCTGGCTCAGGCGATTGAAAAAATAGATGAGCTTTACCTGACGAAAGGTGCTCTAACGGGGCTGAGCACAGGGTTTCAGGACCTCGATGATATTACTAATGGATTGCAGCCCTCAGATCTTGTCATCATTGCGGGTCGCCCATCCATGGGCAAAACCGCTTTCATGATGAATATCGCAGAGAGTGCTGTGATATCAGGCGGTAAGCCTGTTCTAGTCTTCAGCCTCGAGATGCCTTCTCATTCGCTAATCATGCGTATGTTGTCGTCATTAGGGCGAATCGACCAGGGGAAAATCCGAACAGGTCAGCTGGGTGATGATGATTGGCCTCGGCTAACGTCCGCAGTCACGCTTTTAAATGACAAACCTCTTTTTATTGATGACACGCCCAGTTTGACGCCAACCGAAATGCGCGCGCGAAGTCGCCGAATTGTGAGAGAGCACGGCCCCCTTGGATTGATTGTGGTGGATTACCTTCAGTTGATGCAGGTCTCGGGCATGTCCGAAAATCGGGCGGTCGAAATTTCTGAAATCTCACGGTCGCTGAAATCCATTGCCAAAGAATTTAATTGCCCGGTCATCGCTGGCAGCCAGTTGAATCGTAGCCTTGAGCAGCGAACAGACAAGCGACCGGTGATGTCTGACCTCCGAGAGTCTGGCGCCATCGAACAGGATGCCGACGTTATCATGGCAGTCTATCGGGACGAGGTGTACCACGAGGACACACCGGACAAAGGTATTGCCGAGATCATTATCCTCAAGCAAAGAAATGGGCCAATCGGGCGAAAAAAATTGGCCTTTGTTGGACGATTTACCAAGTTCGAAGACTTGGCTCGAGATTACGAAGACTTTTACGAGTGAGTGGATTCGACGCGAAAGTTGTGATCAATCTCGATCATCTCGCGCACAATTTCAATCAGGCAGCAGAAGCTGCGCCTCAAAGCAAAGTCATGGCGGTTGTCAAAGCTGATGCTTATGGCCATGGCGCATTGCAGGTTGCCAATGCGCTTAGTCATGCCGATGCCTTTGCCGTTGCGCGGGTTAAAGAGGCGATTGAGCTTCGTGAAGCGGGTTTTAACCACCCGATAACCCTGCTTGAGGGGGTGATCACTGAAGACGGGGCGAGACTGGCATCGGACTACGACCTTGCAGTTGTGATTCATGACCCCGCTCAGCTGCGGTTGCTTAAACAGGTAACCTTGTCCTGTTGGTTTAAGGTTGAAACCGGGATGAATCGGCTTGGACTGCTTGCTCATCAGCTCGAGCCATTTATGGAGATAATCCCTTCCTACAGGCAACTTGGGCTGTTCAGTCATTTTTCGGATGCCGATAAGCCATTCCACGAGAAAAATCAGGATCAACGACGCCGATTTGATGCGCTAAGGCTGCGCTACGACTTACCGGGAGGAATGTCTGGTTCTGCCGCGATTCTAGGTGGTCATGGCACAGACTTAGACTGGGTTCGGCCAGGGGTTATGTTATATGGCATCAACCCATTTCTTGATCGAGATACGCCGCTTTTGCCCGTCATGACATTCAAAGCACCTATTATCGCTGTTCGCGCTGTGGATGCGGGAGAGACGGTGGGCTATGGCAGCACATGGGTAGCCGATCGCCCGACGAAGTTAGCGGTGATTGCCGCTGGATATGCTGATGGCTATCCCCGTCAAGCACCTTCAGGAACGCCGGTAGCCTTAAATGGTCACCTTGTACATATTGCGGGTCGAATCAGCATGGACATGATGACTGTATCGCTCCCCGATGAGGTGAGAGTTGAAGTTGGAGATTGGGCTGAACTTTGGGGGGCGTCGGTGCCGGTTGAGGATATTGGCCTGCGGTGCAATACCATTGCCTACACGCTTGTTTGTGGTGTTGGCCCGCGAGTCGATCGTGTCTACACGGGACAGGCCGAATAATGAAAAAGCAAAAGACCGTTTACGTGTGCGGTGATTGCGGCGCAGACCATGCGAAGTGGCAGGGCCAGTGTCAGTCTTGTGGTGAGTGGAACACGTTAAGCCAGCTCAGCGTGGCTGCCGGCTCGAGTGCTGCAACTCAAAGGGGCGGGTACAGCGGTCAACTGGCACCCCTTCAGACCTTAGGGTCTGTACCAACTATGGACAATGAACGCTGGCGAACTGAATCCGGTGAACTTAATCGAGTTTTGGGTGGGGGGCTTGTTCCTGGTTCGGCCATTTTGATGGGCGGGGCACCCGGCGCTGGCAAGAGCACGTTGCTGCTGCAGGTGGTAAGTGGTTTGGCTGAGCGAAAGCGCTGCTTATACATTACGGGCGAGGAGAGCTTGGCACAGGTTGCGCTCCGCGCTAAGCGTCTCAAACTGCCAGTGGACGCGGTATCGGTGGCGGCCCAAACTTCGCTCGAGGCCGTGTTTGAATATTGGGATGACTATAAGCCCGACGTCCTAGTCGTTGACTCGATCCAGGTAATGCACAGCGAAGCACTTGAGACATTGCCAGGTAGCGTCTCCCAAGTCAGGGAGGTAGCAGCACGTTTGGTTCAGCGCGCAAAGCAATTGGGAACCGTTTTAATTCTTGTGGGTCACGTCACCAAAGAGGGCAATATCGCAGGCCCGCGCGTGCTCGAGCATATGATTGATACCTTCTTGATGCTAGGTGGGGAAGATCACGGACGATTTCGGATGTTGCGTTCAGTCAAGAATCGGTTTGGCGCCGTTAATGAGCTGGGCATCTTTGCGATGATGGAAACGGGCATGCTCGATGTCGAAAATCCCTCAGCGATTTTTTTGAGTCGCGGAGAAGCGAGTGCGCCTGGCAGTCAGGTGATGGCCATCTGGGAAGGAACCCGTCCACTATTGGTTGAAGCTCAGGCGCTCGTGGATGAATCCATGCAATCCAATCCAAGACGAATTGCGGTAGGTTTCGAAAGTCAGCGACTGGCGATGCTGCTTGCGGTTCTCCATCGCCACGGTGGTTTGCAACTTGGAGATCAAGACGTCTATCTCAACGCTGTAGGTGGAGTGCGAGTCGAGGAAACTAGCTCTGACCTGGCGGTGCTTCTTGCTGTCATTTCTAGCGCTAAAAACAGGACACTTCCCTCAGACCTTATCTGCTTTGGTGAGATAGGCCTGTCAGGAGAAGTGAGGCCCGTGTCCTATGGCCCAGAGCGATTGCGAGAGGCAGTGAAGCACGGATTTAAGCGTGCGTTAGTGCCTAAAGCCAATCTGCCAAAAGAGCAGATCGGCGAGATGAGCATTCACCCCGTTCAGCACTTGAGCGATGCCATGAAGCTGATTCAGGATTGGATGTAACTGCAAAGGGAAAACATCCGACTATATTGGGCGACGCATGGTGCATCGCTTGCATGCTCGTGTATTGAATATCACGCTAGGCGCTTGTAACGCACTCGGGTCGGCGTCGCCTCGCCACCCATTCGCTTCTTTCGATCAGTTTCATATTCAGAATAATTGCCTTCAAAGAAAACTGCTCTGCTGTCGCCTTCAAAGGCAAGGATGTGGGTCACAATTCGATCAAGGAACCACCGGTCGTGAGAGATGATCATCATCGAACCTGGAAAGGTTTCAATGGCTGATTCGAGTGCTCTTAAGGTCTCAACGTCTAAGTCGTTAGTAGGTTCATCCAGGAGTAAAAAATTGGCGCCCGTCTTGAGCAACTTGGCGAGATGAACGCGGTTGCGCTCTCCCCCGGAAAGGTCACGAACCAACTTTTGTTGATCAGAGCCTTTAAAATTAAACCGCCCCACGTACGCGCGAGAGGGTGTTTCGTACTTACCAATTTGAATGATCTCATTGCCCTCTGAAATCTCCTCCCAAACCGTTTTTTCATCAGACAGGCTATCCCTACTCTGATCAACGTAACCAAGATGAACGGTTTCCCCCACATCTACGGTGCCTGTATCGGGTGTTTCTTCACCACTAATCATACGAAACAGGGTTGATTTACCTGCGCCATTCCCGCCTATGATGCCAACGATGGCTCCCTTGGGCACAGAAAACGAGAGCTCTGAAATGAGTAATCGGTCGTCGAAAGCCTTGGACACCCCGTTTACTTCGAGTACTTTATCTCCAAGTCGAGGACCTGGCGGAATGTAGATTTCTTGGGTCTCGTTTCGAGTTTGGAATTCTTGAGAATTCAACTCATCAAAGCGCGCGAGACGCGCTCGGTTCTTGGCTTGGCGCGCCTTTGGCTGGGTTCGCACCCATTCTAGTTCTGCTTTGATTGCTTTCTGACGAGCTGCCTCTTGTCGTTGCTCGACTTGTAGGCGCTTCTCTTTCGCTTCGAGCCAAGTCGAATAGTTGCCTTCGTACGGAATGCCGTGTCCTCGGTCAAGTTCGAGGATCCAGCCAGCAGCATTGTCCAGAAAGTAGCGATCGTGTGTGATGGCGACCACGGTACCTGGAAATTCTTGTAAAAATTGCTCTAGCCAGGCAACGCTTTCGGCGTCCAGATGGTTGGTTGGTTCGTCAAGAAGAAGCATGTCCGGATTGGCGAGCAACAACCTGCAGAGCGCAACTCGACGGCGCTCACCGCCCGACAGTGTTGAGACGTCAGCCTCATAGGCTGGCAGCCGCAGTGCGTCCGCGGCGACATCAATCTTGCGTTCCAGATCCCATCCGTCGACTGCATCAATCTTGAGTTGCAGCTCTCCCTGACGGTCCATCAGCTCTGCCATTTCATTGTCACTAAGTGGTTCAGCGAACCGGTCACTGATTGCGTTAAACTCATCAATGATGTCTTTGATTTCACGAACGCCATCTTCAACATTTCCACGCACATCTTTGGTTTCATCGAGCTCTGGCTCTTGCGCTAGATAGCCGATCTTGAGCTCTGCTTGAGGCCTGGCTTCTCCTAGGTGCTCTTTGTCTATTCCTGCCATGATTCGCAGCAGGCTTGATTTTCCCGAGCCGTTTAAGCCCAATACGCCGATCTTTGCACCAGGGAAAAAAGAGAGCGAGATGTCCTTTAGAATTTCTCGGTTTGGCGGAACGACCTTGCCAACTCTAGACATCGTATAGACGTATTGTGCCACGTGACCTCCTACTCCTTGGCTTGGGATGGATCAGGTTAGCCCCGCGGCCCGTTAAGGCTGGAAGCGGCTGACCATTGGAAAGCGATAGTTTACGCGACTCTGATGGCGTACGCATGATGCTGATCGGCTGGCGTGCCGGGTGATGTATGCGGCTCATGACGCGTAACGGCCTTCTGGTTTAGATCAAGGGTTAGTCCGTAGCTTCGCCGTGTGCGGTATTCGAAATCTATGGGACAATATCGGAGACATCATCGAGTAAAATTGAGGAGACGGCACGATGCATTGCCCCTTTTGCTCCTACAGTGAGACGAAGGTCAACGATTCGCGCTTGGTTGCAGAAGGCCATCAGGTTCGCCGTCGTCGGGAGTGTTTGGCTTGCGGAGAGCGTTTTACGTCCTTTGAATCCGCAGAGCTCATTATGCCGAGAGTCGTTAAGCGGGATGGCGTCAGGGAGCCGTTTAACGAAGAGAAATTACGTTCGGGACTCATGCGGGCGCTCGAAAAGAGACCGGTCAGCGCAGAAAAGTTGGAAAATGCCTTGTCTCATATCAAGAGCGCGCTCCGTTCAACCGGAGAGCCTGAGATTAAATCCCGAGACTTAGGCGAGGTCGTCATGACTGAGCTTAGGCAGTTGGATGAAGTCGCTTACGTGCGGTTCGCATCCGTTTACCGAAGTTTTCAAGATCTCGAGGAATTCAAGCGCGAGATTGATTCGATGGGCGGGGTCAAGCGTCCAAAAAAGAAAGTGAGTAGTCGTGCGAAACGATCTTGACCAAGCCTTTTTGGCAGAAGCGCTAAAGCTCGCTGAAGAGGGGCTTTATACCACCCACCCGAACCCTCGAGTCGGATGTTTGCTTGTTAAGGACGCTGCCGTGATTGGTCGCGGCTATCACGCAAAGGCAGGCGAAGCGCACGCGGAAGTGCTCGCCTTAAAAGAAGCTGGCGTAAAAGCTCAGGGCGCAACTGCTTATGTGACGCTCGAACCCTGCAGCTTCCACGGTAGAACGCCAGCGTGTGCCAGCGCCTTGATCGAAGCAGGCGTTAAACGCGTGGTTGCCGCGATGACTGATCCGCATCCTCGCAACAAGGGCAATGGTTTCGACATGCTAGAAGCCGCTGGAGTGGAGGTAGTGCGCGATGCGGCCAACGATGCTGCTCGAGCCCTAAATCCAGGTCATGTGAGCTTGCACGAGCGGGGCCGGCCGTTTGTGCGGATAAAACTCGCAGCGACGCTGGATGGACGTACGGCGCTTAACAACGGAGACAGTAAGTGGATTACAGGATCGGCTGCCCGACAGGATGTTCAGAAGTTGCGGGCTAGGAGCTCGGTTTTGATCACCGGTGCAGGCACGGTCTTAGCTGACGACCCGGCACTCACTATAAGAGATGCGAGCATCGCGCCTCATATGCCAGAGGCGTGGGTGACCCGTCCCAGACCCGTCTATGTGTTAGACACGAGCGGGCGTGTACCAAAAAGCGCGAAATTATGGGCTAACCCCGAAGCAAGGCAAGTGCTTGCTGCAGGCATGGTGCATGAGAGGGGTATTGGGCTGAGGACGAACGAGGCAGGCAGAGTAGATCTTAAAGCCTTGCTGGAACATTGTGCAGAAGCGGAGCTCGGCGAAGTGCTCTTTGAATGTGGTCCAACCTTGGCGGGGAGCGTCATTGCCTCCGGACTATGGGATGAGTTGATTTTATATTTGGCTCCGAAGCTCATGGGGCCGGGACGCTCATTACTTCATTCGCGGGAAATTGATAATATGGTCGATCTCGTGACTCACGAGATTGTGTCGGTGTCACAACTTGATAATGACCTACGAGTGATCGTCAGACCCGGGTCGCAGACGCAGCCTGCCAATTGTGATCGCTTAGCTGTGTGAGCGCTCACGCGCAGGTAGCAGCATGATGGCGTTCGCCAATGATCCTAAATCGGAGCTAAACGATGACCAGAGTAATAGAGGGAGATCTCATTGCCGCGACGGCGTCCATTACCATCGTCGTCGCGCGATTCAACGAATTGGTGGTAGACAGCTTGTTAAAAGGCGCCCTCGATGCATTAAAGCGACATGGCATTCAGGACAGCAATGTAACGATTGTTAAGGTGCCGGGAGCATTTGAGCTGCCCCTAGCTGCGAAAAAAGCGGCGGAACGAGAAGGGTGTGATGCTGTCATCGTGCTCGGCGCTGTCATTCGTGGCGGGACGCCCCATTTCGATTATGTGGCAGGTCAGGCGGCAAGCGGCGTTGCCCAGGTTGGACTGGATTCGAATAAGCCCGTTATTTTTGGAGTGCTTACAACAGACAGCATCGAGCAAGCGGTCGAGCGATCTGGTACCAAAGCGGGGAACAAAGGCGCAGATGCCGCAGTGACCGCGATTGAGATGATCAGTCTCTTAAGAAAAATGGGATGAAATCTACACGAGCTGCAAGGCACCGCGCCCGTCGATTTGCACTTCAAGCCCTCTATCAGAGGCGCTTCGTTGATGTTCCAGCCCGCCAAATCATTGATGAATTCTATGAAGACAACGATTTCAAGCGAGCGGATGCCGCCTATTTTGGAGAGTTGGTGGAGGGGACTGCGCGTTCCAGAGAGACGCTTTGGCAAGTCATTGAGCCTTTACTCGATCGGGAACCAGGCGCCATCGATGTAATAGAAGAGGTGATCTTATTGCTGGGTGCATTTGAGCTCTCCGCAAAGCCAGAAGTTCCGTTCCGGGTTGTGCTCTCTGAAGCGGTTGAACTTGCATTGGAATTTGGTGCGGAAGGGGGACACAAGTACGTCAACTCAATATTAGATCGACTGGCAAAACACTACCGGCCGGTGGAAACGTCGCCGGCGAGCTGAGTCATGACTTCCTCTGAATTCGATGTTATCGAATCTTATTTTGCCCACTTGAGTGATTGGGCTGGTGAGCACGTGCGTTTAGGTGTTGGCGATGACTGCGCGCTACTGGATGTCGGACCGGGGTTTGAGCTGGTGGTTTCTACAGATACCTTTGTGGAAGGCGTTCACTTTCCAAATGGGGCATCGGGTGCAATCGTTGCGGAACGCTCGCTCGCGGCTTCAGCCAGTGATCTTGCTGCCATGGGCGCAGAGCCCTTTGCCGTTGTAGGTGCGCTAATACTAAAAGGCATTGACTCGGAGTGGCTTGGTTCTTTTTCGGAGCGATTGGGCGAATTGCTTCGTTTGAATGCGTTGCCTTTGGTGGGTGGGAATTTAACCCAGGGTCCTCACTTAAGTCTGACATGGACAGTCATGGGTAGAGTCAAGGCAGGTCAGGCATTGACTCGATCCGGCGCTAAAGTGGGGCAAGACGTGTACGTGAGTGGATGGCTTGGTCGGGCCGCTGCAGGGCTCGAACTGATTCTGCGCACTCATAGCGAAAGAGAAGAGCGTTCGAGCGCGTGGATGGACGCCGCGTCAGTCGCTAAGGCTGCATACTCCGCGCCAAAAGCGAGGCTCGCTTTAGGCCAGAAGCTTATTGGCGTTGCAACCTCGGCGATAGACATCTCCGATGGCTTGCTATCTGATTTAAGCCACCTTCTTTCTATGAGCGGAGTGGGTGCAGAAATTGATGTATCGGGGCTTCTGAATGATAACGTGCTTGAGACCCTTCATGGCTCTGATAAGAAAATCTTACAGTTAGCTCTGGCCAGGGGTGACGACTATGAATTGTGCTTCTGTGTTGATCACGCCAGACGGGCGATGGTCGAGGCGATAGCGCTTGAGCTCCAATTGCCGCTTACGCGAATTGGAAGAATCAGTGAGTCCAAGAGTTTGCGTTTTCGTAGCCTGCCCAAGGGTGTTTTAGAATCGGATTTATTGAAGGCGAAAGGATACGAGCACTTCGCATGAAACTGTCTCCTTCAATATTAAGAGATCCTGTGATGTGCCTAGCGTTAGGATTTGGATCAGGGCTGTGGCGCAGAGGTCCAGGAACCATGGGCAGCATTGTGGGCGTCCTTCTTTTCTTGCCATTGATCACAGAGCCCTGGTACGTGAAAGGAGGCGCGATTCTGGTTGCTGCAGCGCTGGGCTGCTTTATCTGTGAGTATGCCGCAAAGCGACTGAAGCTAGTCGATCCGGGGTGTATTGTGTGGGATGAGATTGTTGGCGTCTGGATCGCGCTCTTTTTTGTTCCTTGGTCGTTAGCTTGGATTGCTTTTGCCTTCCTTAGCTTCAGGTTATTTGATATCGCAAAGCCTCCTCCAGTGGGTTGGGTGGACCGACACGTGAAAGGAGGTGTTGGCATTATGATCGATGATCTCGTTGCAGGTGCAATGGCTAGCGTTCTCATATATGTAGCGCTTTGGCTCGTTTAAAGGCAGCCTTAAGGAGCTCTCAGCTTTTGTTGTCTAGAGAGCCAAATGAGCTCGGCCCTAGTCGTAAGACAGAAAGATCTAGACAGAGATAAATCAGATAACCACGAACAATATGGTAGCTAAAACGATGACCAATATTCACCAAATGTATACCTATAACGATCTGCGAAATTTCACGTATGTGATCGAGCTCGATAATAAAGAAGCGCTTATTTTAGATCCTTGGGATGCAGAGGAGTCTGCCAAAGCCATCCGATCAAAAGGATTGGCGCTAAAAGCCATTATCAATACGCACGAGCACTGGGATCACACCCGAGGGAATGAAGCACTGGTTGCAGAATTTGGTTGTGAGGTCTGGGCGCATGAAAATGGTGAAGGAAAAATTCCTGCGCTGACTAGAACGTTGTCCGCGGGTGAGACAATTACCTTGTCAGCCTCGGAGGAACTCAGGGTCCTTGATACGCCGGGTCACACCTTTGCTCACCTTTGTTTCCTAACGATTCAAGAGGGGGTGCCGCAGGCCGTATTCACTGGCGACACCTTGTTTAATGCTGGCGTCGGTAATTGCCACAATGGGGGAAGTCCAGATGCACTCTATGAGACGATCGCTGAGCAGTTTCATACGCTTCCTGATGGGGTTCTCGTCTACCCCGGTCACGATTACCTAGCCAATAACCTGGCGTTTACGTTATCGCTCGAACCCTCTAATGAGGCGGCTAAGTCTTGGCTTGTTCGCGTCGAGGGGGTCGATCCGGGAAAGACACCAGTGGTGACCAGCATCGGCGATGAGCGGACGTTCAATGCATTTTTCCGGCTGGATAGCGGAGAGATTCAAGCGTCGCTTGACCTTATGGAGGCGAGTGATCGGGAGGTTTTTTTAGCACTGCGAGCGAAACGGAATCATTGGTAGTTCGATGGGACGATATCGATATCCCGCTTCGAGCAATCCTCACGCCCCGAGAGTAGGACGAGCGCAGGTAGCGCCGGTCAGTCGCCAGGGCTAAAACGCGAATATGCAATCGGATAGTTTGGCTTCGGTTAGTGATGCTTGAATGTCCTTAGGCCTATCAAGAGAGAGAATCATGCAAACAGAGTTGATTTTGACGGTGGTCGGTGACGATCGCCCAGGAATGGTTCAGGACGCGGCCAATTGCGTGCGAGAAGTGGGGGGCAATTGGCTGGAAAGTCGGATGACTCGTCTCGCAGGGAAATTTGCTGGGGTAGTTCGTGTATCGCTTCCTGACGCATCAACAGGGGATTTGATCGAAAAGCTTGAATCGCTGGAAGGCATGTCAATTCACCTAGAGCCGGCTGGAACGTTTGAAGATAACCCGCAGCTAAGAGCATTTACTATAAGCATCATAGGACCAGACCGTCCCGGCATCCTAGATGAGGTGACGCGAGCCTTACGCAAGTCGGCCATCAGTGTCGTAGAACTGCAAACTCGAGTGGGCCCGGCGCCGATGACAGGTGATCAGACCTTTTTCGGAGAGGTCGATATGCTCGCGCCACCTGACACAGACATCGGCACACTCGAGACGTCTCTCGACGACATTGCCGCAAGTCTGGGTGTGGACATTTTGCTGGAGCACTAGCGCCTTGTAAGCACGCGCTTGCTGTCGCTCGCCCGCAGGTGAATTAATTGGTTTGTTTGGGGAGCCTTGGCAAGACGAATCACAGCGTCTTGGTCATTCAGATGAGAGCTGCCGCGAGTAGAAATAAAGCGGTGGGGTGCTAGGACCGCGTTGCTGGAAGAATGAGGTGAATGGTGGCTGAAATTTGGGTGGATGCTGATGCTTGC
>CAJXDD010000029.1:0-18581 GCA_913052075.1 uncultured Gammaproteobacteria bacterium | reverse complement strand
GGAACTAGTGGGCGATGGAATTGGCCCCGGTAATCTTGGCATTCAGGATTTAGGATTCGTGTTGCAGTGGGTCCAGAAAAATATCTCAAATTTTGGGGGTGATCCAAACAATGTGACCCTGTTTGGAGGATCGGGCGGCGGTGCGGCGGTGCTTGCACTGCTAGCGACCCCAGGCTCTGAAGGATTGTTTCACCGAATTATTTCACAGAGCGGTGGACACGCCGCCCAACGGCCAGACACAGCAACGGCTATTGCAGAGCGCGTGCTAAATCATGTCGGGATAGGTGCAGGAGACGTTGACAAACTACAATCGCTCCCATGGCAGACGTTAGTTGAAGCCTATGACCTTATCGATGAGCAAGCGCTAGGGCGGCCTCAAATATACCTTCCAGTAATCAATCAGCACATGCCTACTCACCCGGTCGACGCGAGCTTTGAGGGCATCGGTCATTCGGTCGATTACTTGATTGGTCACTGTCGTGATGAAGCCAGACTATTTTCAGCGATTCTTCCCTCCTTGGAGGACAGCGTATTTTATCGTCGGGCGAATCAAATCATTCTAGGCAGCGGTCAAGCTTGGAGCGCTGTGCAATCTGCATATCAAGCGTCTTTTCCTAACTTGGATGAGGATCAAATCAATACTCGAATCATGGGTGACTTGTGGTTCAGAATCCCGAGTCTTCGAATCGCTGCTGGTCACGCAAAATTTGCCAAAGCCAAAACCCTTGTCTATCAGTTTGATTGGGAATCCCCATTAATAGGAGCAGCGCATTCGCTGGACTTGATGGTGTTCGGCAACGGCTTGCCTTTCTCTCCCCTAGCTGGATTTGCTGACTACAGCGAGACTTCGAGCCGTATGCGACGTGCCTGGGTGAATTTTGCTGCAGATGGAACGCCATCAACACCTGATCTCGAGTGGAGCGATTACTCAGAAGAAGAGTCGGTTGTGCATATTGATGAGACATTCTCGACAACTACCGGCCCTCCACCCGAACTCGAACCCCTAGCACGAGTGTTGAGTGAGTCCTGGCTGGCGCTTGATTTATAACGACTCGTGATTTTGCTGATTGGTTCCCGGCTGCGTTAATGTCGCCTAATTCGATTGCAGACGCTAGGCGAATCGCTTCTTGGGAAAACGAGTCACCTCATAAGTTTGATATTTACTTCCCTGGGGCCGGTCGAACACGCGCCTGAATCAAAAAGAGTTCAGGTATGATTGAAAACCAAGGCAGGCCGGTGGACTGCTTGTTTGCCAAGGTAACTAACGACTTAAGCGATGAGGGCTAGGTCGTTAGGGGACAGTATCGTCAAAAAGAATGAGACCAATCTGAAAGGTTAAAGCTTTAAAAAAGGGGGCCTCAGCTCATCAGTAGACGTGCATCCGAAGGCGCGAAAGTATAGAAGAGTCTAACTCAGGGGAGAGTATCAATCGTGGAATTAGGTGGAGCAGGGGTAACCCCTGTCGAAGTAGATTTACAGAACTTTCAGACCGAGGTCTTAGAAAAGAGCCAAGCAATGCCGGTGCTCGCCGAATTCTATGCTGAAGGTGCTGAGCCCTCAGACGCGATGCGTGCGCTGTTGGACGCTGTGCTTGGTGCTTACGCTGGCAAATTACAGTGGGCCAGAATTGACGTGCAGCGAAACCCTCAGATCGTCCAGCAATTGGGCGTTAGGGGGTTGCCCACGGTAAAAATCATTCATGAGGGTCAGCTTGCTGGCAACCTGGAGGGCCCTCAAACCGAGTCATCCGTTCGAGAAGTACTTGATCCATTATTTCTTAGTCCGCTTGAGCAAATTCAGGGGCATTTAGGAGCCATGATTGAGGCGGGCGACTTTGATGGAGCGATCGGTACCTTAAAGCAAATGATCCAGCAGGAACCAAACAATCCGTCACTGTTTGTTGAGCTTGCGGATTTGCTTGTCTTGGCGGGCGATCTCGCTGAGGCGGAAAGTATTTTGAATGGCCTTGCGAAGGATGCAGCCGGTCGGAGTAAGGCCGAGCAAAGGTTATTGGTGGCCAAAAAAGCGGAAGCTCTCCCCGAGCCATCCACGCTTCAGACGAAGGTGGAGGATGCCGAAACCAAGGAAGATCGAATGGCTGCGCGACTGGATCTTGCCTACGCACTGGCGGCACAGCGTGATGTCGAATCAGCCCTAAATGTATTGCTGGAGAACATTAGGGAGGACCGCGCCTGGCGAGATGAAGAGTCACGCCAGGTTATGGTAGGCATGTTTGAACTATTCGAAAAAGGTCATCCTATTCCCTCAACCTACCGAAGAAAGCTGTTCACCCTGATGCATTAGGATGTGTTGATCGTAATAAGGACAAATCGTTGATGGCTGAGATTTCGGTTGCTGCCCTATTCGCTGCTTTCTTTTGCGCCACGATAGCTGTCGCAGCTTGGTACGTGTTCAAGCTGGTTCGTGGTCGTGCCAGTGCGGAGGCCGAGCATTACTCGAAGCTAATCGAGATTCAAGATGCCCATCAAACAACGCGCGAGGCGCTCATTGTCAAAGAGGCTGAAGTCGAGGCACTGGTACGAGAAAACCAAGGGATTGTGGCCAGACTGCAAGATGTTGAGACCGAGATAAAGGCAGAACGAGCAAGTAACAGCCTCCTCCAGCAGGAGCTGGCCACCCTAAAGGCCAAGCTGTCGGAGCAGGCGACCCATCATCAGGAGAAGCTGGCGTTGCTGGAAGAGGCGAGGTCGAATTTAACGCTCTCCTTTAAACAGTTGGCGCAAGAGATTTTTGAAGCTAAACAAGCCAATTTTCGAGATCAAAGTAAGGAGCAGCTTGACGGCCTGCTAAAGCCTCTAAATGACCGGTTGAAGGACTTTCAGGCGCGTGTTGAGACGGCTTATAGCGAAGAGAGCCGTGAACGGTTCTCGCTCCGCCATGAGCTTAAAAGTCTTCGCGAGATGAACACCAAAATCAGCGAGGACGCACTGAACCTGACTAAAGCCTTGAAGGGTGAAAGCAAGACGCAAGGAACATGGGGGGAAGTGGTTTTAGAGCGCGTTCTTGAGAAATCAGGATTGACCAAAGGGCGCGAGTACGACACTCAGATGTCACTGAAAAGTGACGAAGGGAGCCGCTATCAACCCGATGTTATTGTTCATTTGCCTGAAGGTAAGGACATCATCATCGACTCCAAGGTGTCATTGACTGCTTATGAACGAATGTCATCGACTGATGACGAGATGCTTAGATCTCAAGCGTTAGCTGAGCATGTTCAATCGATGCGATCTCATCTCAAGATGTTGAGTGAGAAGTCCTATCATCAGTTAGAGGGGGTGCGCTCACTCGATTTTGTGCTCATGTTTGTTCCGGTAGAAGCGGCATTCTCGGTGGGTGTGCAGTCCGACGAGTCTTTATTTGCGGACGCATTTTCTAGGAACATTGTGATCGTGACCCCTACCACATTGCTTGTGACCCTCCGAACGATCGAGAACATTTGGCGCTATGAGCGCCAAAGCGCTAATGCCCAGGAAATTGCCAAGCGGGCGGGCGGCTTATATGACAAGCTGGTGGGCTTCGTCGCTGATATGGAAGTCATTGGCAACCGGCTGCAGAGCGTACAGACCGTTTATGATGACGCGGTGCGTAAATTGAGCTCGGGGCGGGGTAATCTCATTCGGCGTGCGGAGTCGATGCGTCAATTAGGGGCTGAGTCGAGCAAGTCATTGCCAAAAAGCTGGGTGGAAACAGATGAGGCTCCCGCTGATTCAGTCGTTGAAGATTCAGACAACAATCATCCGAAGCACTAATGGTCTGGGCGGTCGTCGGCGTTATCGGGCGCGGGTCACAAGCGGTTTTGGCAAAGCGATGGGTCGCTCCTATTTGCGTGGCGAAAGCCTCATTCGGTGCTCATCTGACATCCTGTGACCACTCGGCCCTGTTCGACTGCTCCGCTCTGTCCCATCATGTTTGACGCTTCGATTCAGTCCTTCCCTATCTCTTGTTGCTAAAGGTTAAGCGGACTGTAGCGTGAGCTGCTGGGCGATCGCCACCTCGCGACTTCGCTCCTTTTCGGCGACAAAGGTGGCTCGCCATTCAAGGCTTGTCCTGAGCCGGCCTTTGTAAGACAAGCATAATCAAGCGACAATGAGAGGTCGGTTTAATAGGCATGCATGAACCCGCGGACCAGAGAAGGGAACTGAAGATGGATGATTCAACCAACACCGAGATCTCGCCCGTTCCGAGTGATGGGCAATCGAGTGAAGCGAATCGAAGTGCCTACTGGCGAGCTAATTTGAAAATCATGATGGGATTGTTGGTGATTTGGTTCAGCGTCTCTTTCGGCTGTGGAATATTGTTTGTGGATGCCTTAAACGAGATTCAATTCTTTGGTTGGCAATTAGGGTTTTGGTTCTCGCAGCAAGGGGCTATTTATGTGTTTGTCATCCTGATCTTTGTTTACGTTGCGCTCATGAATCGGCTCGATCGGCGGTTTGGACTCCTCAAGGAGGATGATTAATGTCTGCAACACTGCTGACTTACCTGTTCGTCGCGCTGACCTTCGGAGTCTATATCGCAATTGCCCTGTGGAGTCGTTCTGATTCGACGAATGAATTCTATGTGGCCGGAGGAGGCGTTCACCCTATTGCTAACGGGGCTGCAACGGCGGCTGATTGGATGTCAGCAGCATCGTTTCTATCCATGGCAGGCATCATCGCGTTCGAGGGGGCTGATGGTGCGCGGTATTTGATGGGATGGACGGGCGGTTATGTGCTTCTCGCTTTCTTACTCGCTCCGTATTTACGCCGGTTTGGGAAGTTCACCGTCCCCGATTTTGTGGGCGATCGATACTACTCTCAAACCGCTCGTCTGGTAGCAGTGGTTTGTGTCATTTTTATCTCGTTCACCTATATCGCTGGACAAATGCGAGGTGTGGGCATCGTCTTTTCGCGGTTCCTGGAGGTGCAGATCGAGGTGGGCGTGATCATCGGGATGGCCATTGTTTTCTTCTACGCTGTGCTTGGTGGAATGAAAGGCATCACCTATACGCAGGTGGCCCAATACTGCGTGCTCATCTTTGCCTATTTGGTTCCTGCTATCTATGTCTCTATTTTGTTGACCGGTGTGCCATTGCCGATGCTTGGTTTTGGATCAACCATGGCTGATGGTTCGGGCGTCTATTTGCTGGATAAGCTTGATGGGCTGACGGCTGAGCTTGGAATGGCAGCCTTTACCGAGGGCAGAAAGTCGACTGTCGATATGTTTTTCATTGTCGCCGCGCTCATGGCCGGTACGGCAGGGCTGCCTCACGTCATCGTTAGGTTTTTTACGGTGCCTGACATGAGGGCGGCTCGCGTGTCCGCAGGTTATGCGCTGGTCTTTATCGCGCTTCTCTACACTACTGCGCCTGCAGTAGCGGCTTTTTCGAGAATTAATCTGATTCAATCGGTAGACAATGCGCCCTACTCGACACTGCCTGAGTGGTTTAGTAAGTGGGAGGATTCAGGCCTCCTGTCATGGGTTGATAAGAATCAGGATGGGCGCTTGCAGTATCGAGGAGGGGCCGCGATGGACCCCGTCAAGCCGATCTTCACCGAAGGCCGGGGGGGCTCTGGTGAGCGGTTAGTGAGTAATGAATTGACAGCGAGCGAGAACGAGCTATACATCGACCGCGACATTATCGTGCTGGCGTCACCTGAAATTGCCCAGTTACCCAACTGGGTGATTGCGTTAATGGCAGCAGGAGGTCTCGCAGCGGCATTGTCGACAGCAGCAGGATTGTTGCTGGTGATTTCCTCCGCGGTATCCCACGACTTAATCAAGAATACGCTTGCCAAGAATGTGTCCGAGCGACAAGAGTTGAGATATGCACGGATATCAGCAGCGGTTGCCATATTTATAGCCGGGCTGTTTGGTATTTATCCTCCAGGATTCGTTGCGGAGGTGGTTGCCTTCGCATTTGGCCTGGCGGCCGCGAGCTTTTTCCCTGCCATTGTGCTGGGTATTTTCTCGACGAGAGTCAGTAAAGAAGGCGCAATTGCCGGTATGTTGACCGGCATAGGATTCACCGCAAGCTACATCGTCTATTTCAAATTTATCGACCCGGCAAACAATGTCGCCGATGCATGGTGGTTCGGTATTTCGCCGGAGGGGATTGGCACGCTAGGCATGCTGCTGAATTTCGCGGTCACGCTGAGTGTCAGTCGTTTCACGGAAGCGCCACCCGATGATGTTCAATCCATGGTGTTGATGATCAGAGAACCGTCAAGAGGAGATTAATCCTATGAGTCAAGGATCGACGCTGGTTGATATATATCGCGCGGAGGGAGTGCGACGGGTCAAGATTGGCTTCACAGATATCGACGGAGTGATGCGAGGCAAGTACCTGAGCCTTGATAAGTTTGCGTCGATCGCCGATGGCACGTCGGGGTTTTGTGATTGTGTCTTCGGTTGGGATGTAGACGACCAGTTGTACGACAACGCGCGCTACACCGGGTGGCATACAGCGTTTCCAGATGCGACTTATCGCATCGATTTGTCTTCGGAACGTCGACTGGCGGATGAGCAGAATATCCCGCTGTTTCTCGCAGATTTCGTTGGCGAAGGCGAATATCACCCCATCTGCCCCAGGAACCAATTGAAACGGATGATAGACCGTGCCAGTTCCGCAGGGTTTGCCTCCCGCATGGCATTTGAATACGAGTTTTTTGTATTTAAAGAGACGCCCGCATCTGCAGCAGCGAAACACTACCGAGACCTCGAGCCACTGACACCCGGCAACTTTGGCTATTCGCTGCTCCGTACCTTCTCACTGTCAGATTTGTTTAATGAGCTAATGGAGCATTGCGCAAACCACGGGATTAATCTCGAAGGACTACATTGCGAGACGGGGCCAGGGGTATGGGAGGCAGCGATTACCGTTGATGATGCGTTGGCGGCAGCCGATCAAGCGGCCCTGTTCAAAGTGCTGACTAAGTCGTTTTTCCAAAAGCGAGGGATGATCGCCACGTTTATGGCTAAATGGTCAATGGACTACCCGGGGCAGAGTGGTCACTTGCATCAGTCTTTGGTGACCACCGGCGGGACACGATCCGTCTTTTTTGATGACCAAGACTCATCAGGCATGAGCGATCTGATGCGTCACTACGTTGCTGGCATTCAAACGCACTTGCCAGCGTTACTGGCAATGACGGCACCAACGATCAATAGCTATACCCGGTTGGTCAAGGGAGCGTGGGCCCCAACAGCTTCGACCTGGGGCATCGAGAATCGAACAACTGCGCTGCGGGTCATTAAGGGGTCTGCAAAGTCACAACGCGTCGAGTTCAGAATCGGCGCTGCTGATGCGAACCCTTACCTGACTGCGGCAGCAACGCTCGGTGCTGGACTCCTCGGCATAGCTGCCAAGCTGCCGCTCGGTGACGCCATCAAAGGCAATGCCTATGAGGTGCAAGATTCGCTGCCGTCAGCGCAGCAGCTCCCCGCAAACCTTCTTGATGCTACTCGCGCGTTTGAGGCCTCAGATGCGGCGATTGAGTTGTTTGGACAGGCTTTCGTCGAGCATTTCGCGGCGTCGCGAAAATGGGAAGTGCGGGAGTACGAACGTCACCTCAATGATTGGCAGTTAAAACGCTACTTCGAAATTATTTAGAAAGCGGTAGGGCAGCATCGTCCGTGCCCCTATCGTTCATTGGAGAAATTAAATGGTCCGATTGCTCGGAATATTGAAGGCGGACTCCGTTAACCCTGACCTTCAAGTTCAGCACGGAGACTATACCGACATGTTTGTTTCCGTTTTAGGTGAGGCCGATCCTGACCTTCGTTTTCAGATTTATGATGTCACTCAGTTCGAATATCCAGATGATCTGCATGATTGCGATGGTTACTTGATTACGGGAAGTCGTCATAGCGTTTACGAGCCCATCGAGTGGATTACACGATTGGGCGAATTCGTTGTTGAACTGAACGCTGCGAAAAAGAAATTAGTGGGGATTTGTTTCGGACACCAACTCGTAGCTCACGTGCTGGGGGGAAGAACCGCAAAGAGCAGCAAGGGATGGGGGGTTGGCCGGCACGAGACGACCCTTTTGGACCCAAGCCGCCCGCAGTGGTCTAGCGAATTTGGCCTGTTATCAAGTCATCAAGATCAAGTACAAAGTCTCCCCCAACAGGCCAGGGTCATTGCACAGAGCGATTTTTGCCCCATCGCTGGAATGGCAATTGGAGATCACATCGTGACGCTGCAGGGCCATCCTGAATTCACTAAAGCCTATGCTCGAGATTTGCTGGGTGTTCGTCGCGAGTTGCTCGGTGAGACGCTCTATCAGCAAGGAGTCGACAGCCTTGATGAGGAAGTGCATCAAGATCGGGTTGCTCTCATCATCACTGACTTTCTAGCCGAAGCGGCAGCGGACACCGCTGCGTAGTCGTCGATGTTGAAGTTCCTCTTTTGTCCGGTTACCGCCTTGAGCTGCAGCTTTATTCGAATTGAAGCAGTTCGCGCTGCGCGGCACCCGCTAAGGCATGAGCGAGGTTAGGTAACGTGGTGGATCAGCCAATCTCGGAGTCGATCGTGCGCTCCGGGGATATACGCGGCGAGTACCCAGTAGCCGTTAACGAGGAGGTGGCGTGGCTTCTTGGCGTTTGCATTGGTGAGTGGGCTAAGCGACCAATGAGGATCGGCATTGCTCGTGACACTCGACCTTCTGGGATAGCACTCAGCAATGCCTTGATCGAAGGATTGTCGGATAAGCGCCTCTCACTTTTTGATCTTGGCGTAGTACCCAAAGAGGTTGCCGCCTTCGCAGTGCTCAGTAAGCGGGTCGATCTCGCTGTGGTGGTCACGGCGAGTCACCACCCCCTGAGGATGAATGGCTTCAAGGTTCTAACCGATCCAGCCGATGAGCAGGATGTGGTATCGATTTTAAGCAGCCAAAAACGCTTTTTTGGTCCGAGTAGGTTGTCGGTACAAACAGCGCAACACCTCGACGGGATATCCTCCATGGATCTTTGCGCTGATTATGTCGAATGGGTGCTGACGGAGGTTGATCCTCCGAGTGATCCAGGGCCGATCTTAGTCAGCGCGCTGGGCGGTACTGCAGCGTCGGTCATTGACCCTTTAGCTTCAAAGCTCGGTTGGTCGATAACAACGAATCAATGGCGACCGGATGATTTGCCATCCTGGGGGCCTGATCCGGCGCTGCAGCGCAATGCGTCAGCAATCGAGGGAGCGATTGTCGACTCCGGCGCCAGCCTAGGCGTGGCATGGGATGGTGATTGTGATCGATGCGTCTTTTTCGACAGCAATGGCAGGCAGATTGCAACGCCTTACATCAATCAGCTCATCGTGTCGCAAGTCGCGAAAAAGGATAGCGGTGCTCGGTGTATCTCAGATGGGCGGTCGCTCTTTAATATCGAGGCCGAGCTTAAGCGACTCGGAGGAACGCTGGAGATCGTCGAGGCTGGGTCACTCTGGGTACGTCAGGCGATGTTTCGACATCAAGGAACTTACGGCATGGAGTCCTCAGCCCATCATTACTTTGGCTCGCTCAAAGGGTTCGACTCAGGATTGCTCAGTTTCTTGCATTTGGTTTCGGCAATCGAGCAATCGGGAGTAAGTATCGAGCAGGCGAGAGAGATGTGCCTGGAAGACGGCCAATGCCTCGCTGAGGCTTCGATTGAAAATCTCTCGATCGATCAGGCGACTCATCAACTTGACGCGCGGTTTGGACGCTATCGCGTGTCTCAGGCCAGCCCGCATTCGCAGGTCGTGTTCGGCGAGAGGGATCAATGGCGCGTGACGCTCCAGCCCTCGAAAACGGAGCGCGCTCTGCGAATGAATGTGGAGGTCAAGAAAGCTGATCGGTCGCTCGAAGCGTTGGGATACGATTTCTTGCAATCGATGCAGGCGACGACTAGGGAGCCCCTTGCCGCCCTGTAGGGTGGTCATGTTTATTGGGCAAAATGTTTTGCCAGCGTAGAGCCCCGAACCGTTTTTTCGGTTGGTTGTTTGGGCATCTGACAAGAGCGACAGGTCATTGGTTGTGATCGTTTGGTGGCGTTACAGACAGCCTGCTGAGACAACTAAAGAGAGGCAATAGAGCAGGTAACCCGAACAGGGGTTTCTGAGACGGTGAACCCTGAACGGTTTGCTAATCGCGGCCAATTGCAAATGGCAATTATAGATAGCGAACCAAACGCGGATAACCCGAAGCTGCTCATTCTCGGCCCTCTGGTGGTCAGAGCGCCAAGATAAGTGAACACTGCGCTGGCCCGGCGAGCGAGATAGAATGCAGGCAAGTAGCGGTGAAAGATCCTAAGAAGGAGTAAGACCTGATGGATGATTCTCAATACGCGGCAATGGTTCGGCCCAGCACCTATGCGAACCCTACATTGCTAGAGACACTCATGGCGGAATTTAGAGCGAGTGATCCACTACCCTTTATTCAGAGTGATTCGCACAAGCCTTTTTATATCGCTACCAAGCACGCTGACATTATTGAGATTGCACGTCAGCCCGATATCTTTAAGAACACGCAGCAAAGCGTGCTCCAAACCAAGGAGATAGAAGCTGCGCAAGCCGAGCAGGGCAATCCGCTGCGTACCTTGATCCACATGGATGATCCTGATCACTCAAAGTTTAGAGCGCTGACAAAGACCTGGTTTATGCCTGAAAACCTAAAGCGAGTAGAGGCCTCGGTTCGTTCAATTGCCGATGAGACGGTTGATCGAATGCTTGAAAGTGGCCCGGAATTAAACTTTGTGACCGAAGTGGCCGTCTGGTATCCGCTCAGGGTCATTATGTCGATTCTTGGTGTACCAGCCGCTGATGAAGCATTGATGCTAAAGCTCACTCAGGAGTTATTTGGTGCCGACGATCCTGATATGAAGCGTGAGCAAGCGCCTGATGAAGATCGAATGCAAACGCTGATAGATTTCTTTAACTACTTCAACGCATTGACTGCAAGTCGCCGGGCAAATCCAACCGATGATGTGGCTTCAGTGATCGCGAATGCTCAAATCGATGGTGCGCCGATAGGTGAATTAGAAGCGATGTCTTATTACGTCATCATCGCGACTGCTGGACACGACACAACGAGTTCATCGACTGCGGGAGGCATGCTCGCGTTGCTTGAGCACCCTGAGGAGCTCAAAAAGGTCATTATTAATCCAGCACTTATGCCGCTAATGGTCGATGAGGCGATTCGCTGGACATCGCCAGTGAAGCATTTCATGCGTTACCCCGAGCGGGCCTATGAGTTACGAGGCAAGACCATCGAGGCAGGTAGTCCGGTAATGCTGCTCTATCCCTCAGGCAATCGAGATGAGGAGGTCTTCGATCGGCCTCAATCCTTTTTGGCAGACAGAAGACCCAATAGGCATCTCGCGTTCGGGCATGGTGCGCACCACTGCCTCGGCAACTTGCTCGCAAAAATGGAAATTCGGTTTCTGTACGAGGCAATGTTCAATCGAATGAAAACCTTTGAGCTGATCGGCGAACCGCGTTGGGTGGAGTCCACTTTTGTGTCTGGGTTGAAAACCCTGCCTGTGCGCATTACTCCCAAGTAAACGAGGTGAGTCGCTAGGGTTGCCCTAAGTGATCTGAGAGAGATTGCAAAAAGGTCTTCTCAACCAATTTTTGAATAACAATATGCCGCGTCTCTCAGTCGTCGGTGCATTCAGCCAATCGCCGAGGGAGGCTTGCGCCCGCGAGCCCTATCATTCGCCGTCCAGGAGTACTTTTAATTCCTTCTGTCAGAAGCGATATAAGTAAGGAACGTAATACTCTAAGAGACTGAAGGATTTCTGATGTATTCTTGCGCGGCAGCAATGCGCCGGATAGACGCTCTCTCATGGGGTTGGGACGCGCATCGAAGGACGCTGTAGACAGCTCGTCCCAACCTTGCCGCGTTAGCTGATGATCAACGTTAAGGACCTAATACGAATCGTCGTCAGTGAGCGACTTAACCCCTAGCGGGGTCAGGTGCCTAATTCTAGGGAATGGTTTGGGTCCGCTGGCTGAATTAAAGAATCTGAAATGACCATGGGGTCGCGAATCACAATCGATGAAGAGGGAAGAGCGCCATGCGCGATGAAACAAAGCTAGTCCATTCTGGGTACGAAACAGACCCAACAACTCACTCAGTCGCAACACCAATTTATCAGACGGTCGCGTATGAATTCGACAATGCGCAGCATGGAGCAGATCTGTTTAATTTGGCAGTGCCGGGGAATATTTATACGCGGTTGATGAACCCCACAACGGATGTCCTAGAGCAGCGGGTAGCTGATCTCGAGGGTGGTGTCGGAGCGCTCGCCGTCAGCGCTGGTAGCGCCGCGATCCACTATGCGATTTTGACGCTCGCTGAGGCCGGAAAGAATATTGTTTCCCCACCGCAACTCTATGGCGGAACTTACACCCTGTTTGCTCACATGCTCCCAAAGCAGGGTATTGACGTGCGGTTTGCTGAGGACGATCAACCCGAGTCGCTCGCTGCTTTGATTGATGATCAAACCGCAGCCGTCTTCTGTGAGTCGATTGGAAACCCTGCAGGCAATATCGTTGATATTGAAGCGGTCGCCACCATGGCGCATGCGCACGGCGTGCCACTCATTGTGGATAACACCGTCGCAACGCCAATGCTGATTAAACCCATCAGTTATGGCGCCGATATCGTTGTGCATTCACTAACCAAGTACATGGGCGGCCATGGCAACTCGTTAGGCGGCGTGATTGTCGACGGCGGGCAGTTTCCCTGGGCGGAGCACAGCGACCGGTTTCCAATGCTGACGACGCCAGAACCCTCCTACCATGGCGTGGTTTACACGGACGCGCTCGGGCCTGCTGCTTATATTGGCCGAGCTAGGACGGTCCCACTGCGTAATACCGGCGCGGCGCTATCGCCGTTTAACGCGTTTTTGCTGCTGCAAGGAATAGAGACGTTGGCGCTAAGAATGGAGCGTCACTGTGATAACGCAATCAAGGTTGCCGAGTACTTATTGGCTCATGACAAAGTCGAAAGCGTGCATTTTGCGGGCCTCCCGTCCAGTCCTCATTACGATCTTGCGCAGAAGTATTGCGACGGGAAACCTGCCTCCTTGATGACCTTCGAAATCAAGGGCGGGTTTGACGAGGCGGTGCGTTTTTATGACGCACTCGGGCTTTTCAAACGACTCGTGAATATTGGTGATGCGAAGTCCTTGGCGTGCCATCCTGCGTCGACCACTCACAGGCAGCTTACCGAAGCGGAGCAGGCGGCGGCGGGGGTTACTCCCGGTATGATTCGCTTGTGTATCGGTATTGAGCATATCGACGATATCGTGGCTGATCTTGATCAGGCGCTCTCTGCCTAGATCTAAGTACCACAGAAGGTGCGCAGCACCTTTTCCTCTGGCGTCGGGGCTCCGCTCAGCGGGGTCCCGGTATGCGCCCGGTTGAAAGGGTCGGTAACTGCCGCTCTTAACTGATCAAAGCGCGTAAAGTCCTCATTGACGCACGCTTCCTGAATCGCAAATTCGATCTGGTGATTGCGGGCAATGAGCGCAGGGTTTGCCTTGCGCATGGTTGCTAGTGCGTGGGTGTCATTCTTTCCGTCTAACGCTTCAAACCAGCTAGGTAGCCAAGCAGATAAGGATTCTGCTGCCTTCAAACCGTTGAACCGGATTGACTCGAGTTCGATAAACGTATCGGTGAAGTCCAAGTGATGTTTTTGCATGACTTCAAGGAGCGATTGAAACAATGTGTCGCTTTCGTCGCTGGCTTCCAAACCAAGTTTCGCCGCACAGCGCTCAGCGTAAACACGCTTGAAGGCGGGCCCGTAGCCCTCAAGGACGCCTTTTGCGAGACGGATCGCTTCTTCTCGATCTGGATCGATGATCGGTAACAATGCGTCGGCGAGGGCCATGAGGTTCCATTGTCCGATTGCAGGTTGTTGGTGATAGGCATATCGCCCCGCATGATCAATCGAGCTGAAGACTTGGTTGATTCGGAAACCGTCCATCATGGCGCAGGGCCCGTAATCAATGGTCTCGCCACAGATCAGCATGTTGTCGGTATTCATGACGCCATGAATGAAGCCGAGTCCTTGCCATGCCGCAATCAGCGCAGCAATTCGCTGCATGACTTGTTCAAGCAATGCTAGGGCTGGACGTTCTGTGTCCTGGCAGTCCGGGTAATGCCTTGCGATCACATAATCGGTTAGGTGCTGTAGTGCTTCGTCGTCTCCTCGTGCCGCGAAGTATTGAAAGGTTCCAAAGCGGATATGGCTACTGGTGACCCGCGTGAGCACGCCACCCGGTTCGCTACGCTCCCGATAGACGGGATCCCCCGTGGATATCGCGGCAAGACTTCTGGACGTTGGCACGCCCGCGTAGAACATGAACTCGGACATTAAATATTCTCGGATCACGGGTCCGAGCGGCGATAGGCCATCGCCACCGCGCGAGTGTTGGGTTGGTCCACTTCCTTTTAATTGAATATCGAATCGTGCGCCTTCTCCATCAACCAGTTCGCCAATAAGGATTGCTCTGCCATCACCTAAGGCTGGGTTGAATTGTCCGAACTGATGTCCCGCATAAAACATAGAGAGCGGGGAAGGTGCCTCCAATTGTGCACTGCCAGAAAGGAGGGCGAGCCCTTCGGCAGTGGTGTCCCAGCTGGGAGGTAATCCAAGACTGGAAGCCAAGGGCTCGTTGTAGGCGATGAACTTGGGCTGGCTCGCCGCTCGAGGAGACTCTTCCGAATAAAATCGTTCGGGAAGCGCTCGATAACTTTGTTCAAAAGGGATGGCGTTAGACATAGCAATCACTTTAGCACAGCGGGAGGCCTCAGCTTTTCTTCCAGCGATAAAGAGCCTCCAGCGATAAAGAGCCTTCAGCGATAAAGAGCCTTCAGCTAAATAGAGCCCTCAGCTATAGAGAGCCCTCAGCAGTAGAAACCTTTTCGGTGATGGGCGCTTACTCATTGACTCTCAATCCTTGACTCTAAGTCATTGACTCTCAAACCTTCACAAAGGACCGCTGGCGCACAAAGTCCTGACTCACCATAAGCCTCCTTGGCTCCTGATCGGGTTGCCTCGAATCGATTTGGCGCAGGTATAGTTTTCGAACCAATCACACTAGTGTGGACCAGAGCGGATGGCGTATATTGCGAGCATCGTTTGAATAGGACAAAGCCGATGAATGGCGCTGAGAGTATGTTGCAAACCCTCCTGAATGCAGGAGTTGAAGTGTGTTTTGCCAATCCTGGGACGTCAGAGATGCATATGGTCTCCGCCATAGGTAAGGACCAGTCAATGCGGTCTGTATTGGGTCTCTTTGAGGGCGTCTGCTCCGGCGCTGCAGACGGCTATGCGCGTATCGCGGGAAAACCCGCACTGACCTTGCTTCACCTCGGCCCAGGACTCTCCAATGCTTCTGCGAACTTACACAACGCCAAGAAAGCGTTCTCACCAGTGATCAACCTGATCGGGGATCATGCGACTTATCATAAGAAATACGATGCGCCCCTTAACTCCGATATTGAGGGACTGTCGGGACCCATCTCGCATTGGTACCAAACGGTGCCCACTGCCAGCGATCTTCCTCAAGCTGCTGCGGAAGCCGCGCAAGTGGCGCGCACCGCGCCAGGGCAAATTTCGACCCTTATTATTCCGGCTGATTGCGCGTGGGACGAATCGGTTGCACCGGTTGCGGCACTGCCTGTGCCAGCGAGAGCCTCTGTCGATGATGAGTCAATTAAGACTGCTGCCGAGTGGCTAAAAGGTGGGAAGACTACTTATTTGTTGATGTCGAATCAGGCGCTCTGCGAAGAGGGCCTTGCGCTCGCGAGCCAAGTTAGCAACGCCACCGGAGTGCGGATCCTTTGCGACACGTTCACACCACTCGTTGCTCGGGGCGAGGGGCGCTGCGACATCGAACGCCTCGGATACTTCGCAGAACAAGCGACCGTTCAGCTTGAGGCAGCCGAGCAGTTAATTCTTGTTGGAACCAAGGCCCCGGTGGGGTTCTTTGCTTACCCTGGCAAGGCGAGCGAGTTTTATCCTGAGGGTTGTAGTCTTCATCAGCTTGCCACGGTCGAAGAGGATTCGCTCGAGGCGCTATCAAGGGTGGTCGATGCGCTAAACGCGACAGCGGTTGAGCCCGCTCGAATTCAGCTTGCTAAACCGAGCCTTTCAACTGGCGAATTTGGGCCTGAGGCGATAGCGGCCGCAGTCGGTCATTACTTGCCGACCAATGCCGTCGTGGTTGACGAGAGCGCAACTTCAGGCGCGTTTTTAGGGCCTATGACGCGAGCATCTGAGCCTCATGATTGGATATCGTTGACCGGAGGATCGATTGGCTATGGACTCCCCGTCTCGATCGGTGCTTCGGTGGCAGATGGTGACCGCAAAGTCGTGTGCTTACACGGAGATGGCGGCGCGATGTACACCATTCAATCGCTGTGGACGATGGTGAGAGAAAATCTTGATGTCTGCGTAGTGATATTTGCGAACAGGAAATACCAAATCCTTCAGGTGGAGCTGTCTCGAGTCGGTGCTCAATCGATGGATCCCAATACGCTAAAAATGCTTGATTTAGGAAATCCAGAGCTGGACTTCGTCAAAATTGCTGAAGGCATGGGGTTGGAGGCGACGAGAGCGGATACCGCCAAGGCTTTCAATGACCAGTTTGCCTCCGCCATGCAGAACCGGGGACCCCGTTTGATCGAGGCTTGGTTTTAAGTAGGTAAGCGTTATTGCTGACCGTTCCTGACAATGGACTTGCGCCGATTGATATCCGTTACTGTCTCATCGGCGCTGTTCATTTTTTAACTGGCCGCAGGTAACTGTCGCGGCGCCTCATCACGGATCAAAGAAATTGACCGCTCAATTGGGCGGAGATGCTCTCCAGGCGCTTGCGAACCACATCGGATGATTCTGAGCGAAGCATGATGATCGCTCGATCAACACCGGCTTGGCGGTAGCCTTCTAAGATAGCTGGGTCGCTAGGTGCGCCAAATATCGTGGTGGTTATTTCGCTGGGATCTCTGTGCTCCCTTTCGGCAATACCTTGGAGCCGGGCCATCTCTTTTTTTGCATCAAACCCATGACGGGCTCGAGGAAGCCACCCATCGGCCAGTTGGGCGATTCGTCTGAGCGTATGATCTGACTCACCACCTATTAGGATGGGCACACGTTTGAGAGGCTTAGGGGAGCAAATGGATTCAGTAAACTGCACGTGCCGGCCCTCAAACTGGGCCGGACCATCACCCCACAGCAGTCGACATGCCTCGAGTTGCTCTTCCAATTTTTTGAATCGGGATTTGAAGTCAGCCCCGTGATGTTCAAGTTCATCCTGATTCCAGCCTGCGCCGACTCCAAACAGAAAACGGCTGCTAGAGAGGCGTTCGAGGCTTGCGACAGATTTGGCGGTGGTAATGGTGTCTCTCTGAGGTAGTAAACAGATTCCCGTGCCGAGGAGGATTCGCTTCGTCCTCGCAGCAGCAAAAGAGAGTGATACAAAGGGATCAAACGTGTGGTAGTACTCGTCAGGCAACGGTGCGCCGCCTGGCCAGGGACTTTTTCTCGACAATGGGATGTGGGTGTGCTCCGGCACCAGGAGTGATTCAAATCCACTTTCCTCTGCCATCACGGCAAGATCGCCAAGATCGATGGTGTAGTCTGTCGCAAAGATACCAACGCCAACTTTCATTTCATGCTCCTCTTATGTAGCCCCGATTCCAGGTTGGGCTGATCGTGATTTCATTGAGACACACATGAGGGGGTGTCCTGACAATATGCTCAATGAGTTCCGCAACATCCTCAGACTGGACCATTCGGGCACGGTCCTCGGCCGAGACAGCCACAGGCCGCCGGTCTAGAATTTCGGTCGCTACCTCCCCGGGGCACAGCGCAGTTGCGCGTACGCCGAACTGGCAATTTTCCTGGTTGATGCTCTCGGTCATCGCATTGAGGCCATGCTTGGCCGCCGAGTAAGCTCCTCCAGATACCCGGCTAACGAATCGGCCCGCCCACGATGAAACATTGATGATTAGGCCGTCTTTCTGATCTCGCATAACGGGAAGCACCGCCTGATTGCAATAGAAAGCGCCGTTAAGATCGACTTGGATGACTTCATTCCAGCCGCTGGGTGTGATCTCGTCCCAGCTCCTCTCCGTGATATTGAGACCGGCACTGTGGACCAACACGTCAATTCGCCCAAATGCTTCCGTAATCCGCTTGGCGCTAGAAAATACGGCGGTCTCATCTGCCACATCGAGCGGTATCGTTAAGTGCGGCGAGGGTAATCGTGCAGCGAGTGTCTGGAGACGCTCCTCTCTCCGTCCAGATGCGACAATACGAGCACCTTGTTGACTCAAGTGCACTGCAGCCGCTTCTCCAATACCTGACGTTGCTCCAGTAACCCAAACCACTTTATCGGTCAGATCTTGTACCATAAGTTCTCCTCTGAGATTGATCATTGATGGTATGAAACGTGAGGTCAAGGCGAGCATTGCGCGCTGAAGCGGATTAGGTAGGGCTCGACTGACAACGTTTAGGAAAGGCGATGACCTTAGTTTCCTATGAGCAATTGCTTCGTGCTCCGTGCCGCGAGCCCGATCACGTTAGTCCAATCGATGG
>CAJXDD010000028.1:0-18802 GCA_913052075.1 uncultured Gammaproteobacteria bacterium | reverse complement strand
AAACAGCCATGGAGCGCCTATCTTCGGGTAAGAAAATTAACTCTGCTGCGGATGATGCTGCTGGCTTTGCTATCGCTGAGCGAATGACTGCTCAGATACGTGGTTTAAATATGGCTGTGAAGAATGCGAATGATGGTCTTTCAATGATAGCCGTTGCCGATAACGCTATGAGCGAGGTTGGAGACATATTTCAAAGGATGAAGGAATTAGCTGTTCAAGCCTCGAATGATACGAATAGCAGCGTTGATCGAGGATTCCTTCAGCTCGAGCTTGAAGAGCTTGTTGATGAAATTGATCGAATAGCTGTTCAAACTAAGTACAACGGACAGAACATCTTAGATGGGACCTCTGGACCAAAAACGATACAAGTTGGCACTGAAGCTGGACAGTCCGTAGAGTTTTGGATTCCAGTAATTCGTAGCAGTTCTCTAGGATTAACCTGGACTCCAACGGGATCCAACACAACCGGAGTCAATTCGTATAATGCCGACAACAACCAGACCGAGGTTCTTACCGACACCATGGATCCGGGCGTTCGGGCTGAAGACTGGGTTGCATTTGGCGATGGCGAGCAACCGCATTATGTGGTTACTTCAATTGACAACGGGATGATCGTTTGGGGCGACCATTCGAATGTCGCAGCGGGTGAACCACTGCACAAGTTCGAGTGGGGAATGATCGAGCAGATAGATCTTGAGAACGATTCTGGAGCCGCGATAGGTATCGTTGAGACTGCCCTAGATCAGATACTGGATCGTAGGTCATACCTAGGGGCGATTCAAAATCGCCTTGAATATACTGTCTCCAATTTAATGAATGTGGCCGAATTTACCACTGCAGCCCGTTCCAGAATTGAAGATGCAGACTTTGCTGCAGAAAGTGCGAGGCTTGCGAAGGCGCAGGTGCTTCAGCAGACAGGGACTGCGATGCTGGCTCAAGCCAACGCTCAACCCCAGCTTGTCCTGTCCCTGATTAGATAAGTCTTAAGCGAGATAGGTTGCTGGAATAACTTTTTCGAACTCCCGCCTTAAGCATCTGCGTGGGAACAACAATTACCCAGACAGATGCTTACTCGCCTCCCTCAGCCAAGCTTTTCTTATTTTGCTTGAAGGTTGCAAGCATGAGCTTAGGACGAGTTAGGCTTGTGCGAGAGCTAGAGTTAAAGTAACTAAACCTTAGCTCCCGACTAGCCCTCTCCCCCTTGTTCCTCAAAAATGTATTCCTCCAACTCGTCAATAGCCATTGACTGTTCGCTTACTACAAACTTAAAGAGATCGCCCGCAGTTATCACGGCAACAGGTTTGTTTCTGTCTATAACTGGTAAATGATGGAAATCTTTCTGGCTCATTATGTCCATACAGGTAGAAGTTGGTGTGTCATCTCGAACCGACAGCACTTCTCTTGTCATAATTTCCTTCACCGAAACTGACTTTGGGGCTTTGTCACACAAGACCACTTTCTTCGCCACATCCCGCTGGGAAACAATTCCAGCCAACTCAGACTTCTCATCGGTTACAACTAGTGCTGCTACGTTGCAATCCACCATTTTCGCTAGAGCATCGTAGACCGACCTTCTTGCATCAATGGAATAAACCACGCGACCCTTACTTCTTAGAACGTCTCCAACCGTACTCATCTTTTATCACCTCTACATCGTGCAGTAAGCGACAACCCTGCCCTGTTTTGACTTATCTTTTCGTTGAGATTGCCTGATACGTTAGTTAAGGATTTATGGATGCGCTGCGCGAAAAAGGCTCCGTCACTTCTACTAATCCCATTAGATATGCTCTCGCGGGAGCTGCACATGCTTGAACAGGTGTTTGCCCGTCCATTGTGTTTTGGATTCCCATCCAATGATCCGAAAAAAGGTCTGTACCGCGGCCCAGAAAGAAAATTGTAGGCTTTCTTTATTGATCTTAGTATTGGAGAAGTGACTATGCAGTGGGAAGTTCCTACCTTCATCTCGGAGGTTGTTGGTACTGGAGCTCTATTGATAACTCTCTTCTACATCGCCAAACAGATTGTGATCCAGTCGGATCAATTGAAAAGATCAAACGACCATCAGAGCGCTCAATACAGAGGTCACAAAAATCGTCCCCTATATATCTAACCTCTTACACGTGCTTCTGAACGCTTGTGTGACTGAATGTGGGTATTAACTTATTATCATTTATCCCCTCTATCTGGGAGCAAGCCGAATGACAAAGAAATTGTTTAGGGGCATTACTGTGGATAATCCATTAGGCGTTTGGTTACCGAACTTTCTTATTTTTGGTCTAACACTTTCCCTGCCTCATTTTGCTTTTGCGGCAGAGAAATGGGAGAGAGACGTATACCAAGAAGAAATAGAGGAGCTCAAAAGAAAAAAGATAGCGTTGCTTGATGAAATTCAATCCGACCTACGCCAGCTGCAACAAGTCAAACAAAAATTGACTCGCACCTCAGGTGAGCTAACCCAAAAAAATAGACAGTTAAAAGAGGTGTCTAGGGCGCTCCAGGGCATGAGCAAGACTTGCGAGCCCGAGCCTGCAGAAGACTCTAGCCTGAGGAGTGAAATTGAGAGACTGAAATTAGAATTGGAGAGAGCCTCTCTACAGAGAGAATTACTGAAGCCCGAGATCAGGGAGGTCTCCACTGCAACTTCTTCTCGCGGTAACGAAGCAAAATCGGCCAGCGCGAGCTCGGCATGCAACCTCGTAAAAGTGCGTGAGACGCTGAATCAAATAATTTTGGCCCCAAATATTGAACACAGGAGGCGACTATCATCAGCGCTCTTGGAAAATCTAAATTAATATCAGGATCGCTAGTCTATGGATGGATAGCCAACTGGCTGACGCGAAGAAAAATCAATGTGCCGGCAAGTTACTGCTACCAGATTCATTTAGCGAACTCTTTGCGCGAAGCTTAGAACAAATTACTCACATTAACTTGTGGATCCCGATATCTAAGCCGCTTCTTCGTCTTCCTCCCTGAAAACGGTTTCACCTACTAGAGCGAGTTTTCTAAAGTGCTCTCTTGTTCGGCTACCAATCTCAAGGTCCAACTCTTCCCAGATCTCGAAATCAACAGCTGACCAACCGAACGCCATAGAAAAATTTTCCGCGTCTATAAACCCCACGCTGGCACTCTCCAGGAAAACCTCGCAGTTTAGACAAGCATTACGCTGGAAATGGAAATACCTATGCTTCTCTCTTAAAGGCAAGTTTCGAATTATCCTAGCCAGATCTGACCTATTGCGAGATTTTTGTCCCCTATAAACACTAATCTTCTCTATTGTCCTTAAAAGAGAGTCATTCTCAGTGATACGGAGCATGTTTTCAGCGCTTCTGTTGATCGAATTCATGAAATCCGAGTGTTTAATCGAATCTCGGGTCAATCTGAGTTCCTTAAGCAAGAAAAATACAGAAATAATCACTGCAAAAGAGGCAACAGCGTCTGTGGCTAATGATATGTAGGGCAACATTGGTAACTCCTAAACTTTTAGCTGGTGTCGAAATTCTGACTGCTACGTACTAATCAGCAAAAAATGCACCAAAAAAGCAAAGTTCGGATCCAAACCGGCCTCAGTTATCAATTTGGTAAGCAATTCAGCGTAGGTTGTAGCCACTCATGCAGAGCTTACCGAATAAATTTCATAAGGCTTGCCGCCCCTCAAGTAGGAGATAGAGGGCTCATCCCTCGGATAAATAGCCCGTTTCTGAAGACCGCAGTCACTACGTCTGAAGACCACAGTCACCATGTATATTGGCTAGGGAAGGGGAAATCGGGCGCTAGAGTCTTCATCACACTCAAACCTTTGGTGAGAATTATTCGCATACGGGTCTCGCTCTAGACTAGATAGTTCACAAGCTAGAGCTGCTCCGAGGCAACCGATTGAGATTAAAAATTTAACTCTATTCAGACACAAGTTGGTTTCTGATGAATCTGTTTCCTTTTCCTGTTTCCTAATGAAGAGGAACAATATGGATTCGGTCACGTAACATCTTCTAAGCTTTGGTCGCATTTATGAGTGAGCCTCAGTCGCTAAAGCCCAAGACCTACTGTCACTCGAGAGACCTTTGGAGATACAAATTTGAAGTAAAAAGCAGGAATATTTAATCTGGTTGATAGACTCCTTGCTGGCAATCAATCTCGGCGAAGTATAATTTGAGGTAATGGCGGGCGGAACATGGGCGCTACGCTAAGGTACGGGATGAAATTCAACGGCAGCCAATTATTGGCAAAGGGAGAGATCTCACACTTGCCGACATTTCTCGATAAGAGTTGTGATGCCCACATCGGCTTTTGAGTCGAGGATACGGTCTCTAGACTAAAGAACGAGGTAGAAGTGGTAATAAAAATAACGATTGCTCAGGCCGCAATATCGCGTCATCTACTGTGCTTTTTGCTTGTAACAATTCTCTCTTGTCTAGTTGTTGGTTTTGCTCGTGGCGACCAAGCTCACCCCCTGAGCGCCGACGAAGTAAACGAGAACATCAAACGAAAGCTCTATGAGGGCTACTTGGATGTCGATAACGACAAGAGAACATCTGCGCTAACCGATGGCCTTCAGATTTTGCGCTACCTTTTTGGTTTCAAGGGAGACTCCCTGACATTTGGCGTTGTTCCACCATCAGCAGAACGAACCGATGCTGCCGAAATAGAGGAGTATCTTGATTCTATAATCCAGGATCTGGACGTAGACGAAAGTGGTAGCACTTTGCCTCTATCGGATGGGCTTATGATCTTGAGATATCTGTTCGGCTTTCAATATGAGGCCATTGCGATTGACGCTATCTCCGATCAAAGCACGTTAGAAGCTGAAGATATATTCGATCGGCTCACTTCTTTGGATCTCGAAGAAGAGGCAGCAAACACGGTTTTTGTAACCCTAAAGCTTCGATATGAAAGACCGATTCCTACTTGCGCAGGTGGCTGCCGTCTTGACTACGAGGGCAGCCTGCTACTTCCCGTCAGATACACCGAAGTTCAACTACTAAAAAACGGATCTAGCGAGCCGCAGAGCGGAGACACTTTCTACACCGACGCAGATGGCCAGTTAGTCGTTGAGGTCGAGAGAGATACAGATATAGCCTTCCGATTTGTCTCGAGAACGGAGATGGATTCGAACCCCAGATCTTGGAGCGTTGCAGTACGAGATAATCAGGGTGTTGACAGTGCCGGCGACTACCCGACGTATGCCATAAAAACACCGTCGATTGCGGTTCAAGGCTCAGATTTCGAAGTTAATCTAGATATTGGTTCTGGTTGGAGCAATGGAAGTTATGAAGAGGATCGAGCTTCAGCGCCATTTGCAATTCTCGACTCTATTATTGATGCGATGGAGAGCATGAGTTCTTCTACCAAAGCTCTGACCTATCCGCATCTTGATATTCATTGGAGTACCCTTAATCAGTCGGGCTCTTTTTATACTGGCAGCGTCATAACTTTAATGGGAGACGCAAACGTCGATACAGACGAGTTTGATCATCATATTGTCGTCCATGAATGGGGCCATTTTTTTTCTGACCAGATGTCCAGAGACTTTTCTGTGGGTGGCCCACATTCACTCACAGACCTCTTGGATCCTCGAGTTGCTTTTTCGGAGGGTTGGGCGAACGCGTTATCTGGACTTGTTATAGGAAATGATCGCTATATAGATACCTCTGGGCAAGGTCAGTCCTCAGGATTTTCCATCCCTCTCGAGCGAACCTACTTTGACTCAGTATCTGGATGGTATTCTGAAGATAGCGTGGCTCAAATCGTATTCGATATTTTCGATGAAACTAGTGCCCTAGACGATGATGAGATTCAGCTGTCCTTGAAGGACATGACAGTGGCGCTTACAGAGCATCTACCCCCGATCGCGGCAACGACTACTATATTTTCTTTCATGAAGGCTGTAGAGGAAACTAGCCCTCAATCTTCCTCGAAACTTCTCAACTTACTCAAATCCCATGAAATCGCATTAGCGACTGACGATTTCGATGAATGGGGCTCCTCAGAAACTAACGATGCTAGCGACTATACAAGCGCCACTGGGGGCAGAACGAGCAATGCTCTTCCAATCCATACCGAGATGACCGTTGGTGCAGACCCAGTGTTGCTGTGTCAGGACGCAGTCCACGGTGAGTACAACAAACTAGCTAATCGAAGGTTCATGAAGATGACAATTGAGGAAACTGCTAGTTACAGGTTTTATGCAGAATCAACTGGGACTGGATTTGGGAGAACCAGTCCTGATCCGGACTTCTACATTTGGGGTACGAACGGAACGGGTTGGGCTGCCGAGAGCGACGATGACTATTTTGAAGAGGCTGAAATTGACTTAGAACTTGGAGACTATTGGATTGAACTTCACGATTGGGACTTTAATTTCGGTTATTCCTCTGTTGCTCCGTGCCAACGTTTTTCGGTTGAAAGGGTCGGAGATTAGAAATCATGAAAGCTAACAAAATTCTCATCGTATTTTTTTGCCTCATCACTGCACTGACCGCAGAGGGATTTGAGAATAATCCTACCAAGTCAGCTTCAAAGGGAATGCCCCCCCAAGGCATGGCTCATGGTCGATTTGGCCCTTCAAAGCCACAAGGACCTTTTCGCTTAAGCTACCGAGTTGTAGAAACTGATTCTCAGTTTCATGTGACTATTTACGGCTCAACTGGTCAGCTTCTTGCCTCTGATGTGGGCATCGAATTCGAAAAAATTGATGGCGAACCTTTTCTGGCCGTGGGTCAGAATGATTTAAATGTGAGCAGAAAGGCCGCACCGGTTCAAATGCAACGCGGTAGCTTCCAGGCTACATATGTTTTTCCAGAAGAAAACGCACGCTCAGAGAGAATAGTGGCTACGGTTACCGCTTCTTTTGGGGGCCAAATGTCCTCGAAGAGCCTGGCTATTCAATTGGGGAAACCTGCAGAAGCTGAAAAAGCTCGTAACTGCAAAGATCGGCATTGCTACAGTGAATCGATAATCCGTCTCGGTGAGTGAACTGTTTATCCAAAGATGACTGATCCAAATCATAAAAATATCAGCAACACTCACCACGGAATCGTAGTCGGGCATCAGCACGAAAACAAAGAGACTTTTTAAAGGATGGAGTTTTGATCTAATACAAAAAATAGGTGTTTATGAGAACACAAACATCAAAGCCACTCCTGATAAAAAACAACTAAGGTAGAGACAGCAGACAAGAAGACTCGTATCCGGCCCGAAGAATAAACTCCTATCCCCCGCCACCGTTGATTTAAACCACCAAAAAGAAACAAGTATTGAGGTAAGTAATACGAACCACGGTAGATCTTGCTTTGGATAAAACCCCTCACTGGTAATAATCGTGTAACAAGATACCAGCCATAAAAAGTACAGAACCAGGAAAGTGTAGTAGAGATTTTCGACAACGAACTTTTTCAAAGCGCCCACCCGCTTTATTTTTTAACTCTTTCGAAAAATCTCTCGCCGAAGCCGCAGAGTGTTGCTCAACAGGGATCTATTTTGCGTCAGAAAAAAGGGCAAAAATTCTAGACCCCTAACACGACAAAACGACATTCTGAGCCCTCGGAAAGGATATACGGCTCCAGTCTAATCTGCTCGATCGCGGCCAGCCCTTGCTTATGCAGATCAACCAGCAGATCAATGAAATTCGTCGCTTTCCAATAATCATCGCGAACAGTAAAAACCACTTTGCCACCTGGCCTAACAAGTCGGACAAGTTCGCCTACGGCCTTAGGCTGCACATGTGCCGAAGTAAATGTGCCGACACAGGTCGCGGCATCGAAACTATCAGACGGTATATCCAATCGTTGATTTAGATCCATCCTTAAAAGGGACGTGTAAACCTGTTTCGCTCTTGCCTGTTCAAGCATGCCTGACGAGTAATCAATTCCAATTATTTCCCCAGCACCCAAGTTTTTGAGGCACGGGCCCACAAGACCTGTGCCGCAACCAGCATCCAGTACAGAAATTGAGTCACAGGCAATCGAGGCAGCTAGAAGATCAGCCGCCATTTGAGGGCTGTTATAACCCCACTGCTCAGTAAGCACTTTGTCATAATCTTCAGACCAATTATCGTAAACACTCATCAGCTCGCCGGTTGAATTGGCGCTGAGAATCCTTCTATGAATATCGACTTGTTCTCCCATTTTTCTCCACCTATTCCTTGAGAACTAAAACCTCCATCAAGTGCCTAAAAAACTCTGGAGGGCTAGAATCCTGGCCTGCTGATGATTTGCACGTTTTAAGTACGAAAGCCGAACTAAATTTCACACTCACTGTGCTAACGACTAATCTGAACCGACATAGATTATTAGGACTAACCTTAATGAATGCCAAGATTTTTAGAAGCCTGATGCTAGTTTTTTTGATGGGAATTATCGCTTCGGCAAGCGCAAATGATGAATCAGAAGTTTTAAGTGTTATCCAAAAGTGGGCAGACCTTGAGTCCGATCTAGAGTCTCAAGCAGGATTGATTCGTGACGACAGGATTCAGATTGCAGCCGGTATCAGACAAACCGACCAGAAATCAAATTTGAAAGTCCAGGTTATGAATTATGAGGCAGGAGTTAAGGCCGCGGGTGGAGAGCCTAATCTCATGGTTCGCATCGAAGACCCAATTATCAGAATTTATGGCGATGTGGCTATCGCAAGTTTCGTAAGGCTGTTTAATTTCTCCGCTTATGGAGAGAGACCAAATCCACCAGCTAAGGCGTGGTGCACGATGGTGCTAGTTAAAGAAGAGAATCAGTGGAAGATTGCTCACCATCATATCTCTCCTGCGTAGGTCGAAAAATTAGTTAATTTAGTCGTTTTGACTATGGGGCCAACATAGCCAGGTTAGTCAGAGAGCCACTTAGAAGGTTTTTCGATCCATCCTGAGGTCTTTCTCGGGTCGATTAGGGCTCGTCTCTTGGGCGAAGGTCGATTTTCCAGGCGGCTATATCTTTTGATCTGATAACGGCATCACCAAATGCCGAACTCGCGATAACTGCTGGCCTAGTAAACCAGATGACTCACTTTACTTGTGAAAGGTTGACCCAAAGCGTCTACCGCGAACCAGTCAGCACCTGAATTGTCAAGAAATTCCAGTCCGCTAACACCTAGCAACATCCCTATTGTTGCAAGGCTACCGGCAACAATAGCCCTATCCGCCAAGACGCTGACGGCAGCGAGCCCATCTACCGGCCAACCATTGCGGGGATCGATAACATGAGCGAAGCGCTTGCCTTCAATCTCGATAAATCGCTCGTATCCACCGCTTGAAGCGATGGCTCTGTCTTCAAGCAGTAACTTTGCTATAGCCCCTGGTTGAAATGGGTGTTTTACGCTAACGGGCCACGGAATGCCGTCTGGATGCTGGCCTATACAGCGAATATCGCCCCCTAAATTGACTAGACCCGAGCGAACTCCATGTGAAAAGCAGCCTTCAATAATCGTGTCGGCCGCGTATTCTTTCACAACACCCCCTAAATCTAACTCCATTTCTTTAATGGGCAGCCGTACTTCATCTGATCGCCATTCAACTCTAGTCCATCCAACATAGGACAGGGCGAGTTCGATCTCTGAAGGTGTAGGAATGGTCTCTCGCCCGGAGTGCCATAATGCTCTCAGGCTACCTGAGGTCACATCAAACGCTCCCTCGCTTAGATGGTAGCAATGGTCCGCATAAGCCAGTAGTTGCCTTGTCTCTTCATCAAGCCTGGTCCAACATCCCAAGCCTGCTCGAGCATTGATTTGGCCTATGAGGCTGTCGCTACGAAACCTAGAGTACTTATGCTCCAGCCTGAGCGCCTCGGCCTCGACCCACTTTGCAGTTTCTATAAGGATTTCTGGGGCTGCTCCATGCAGTAATATCTCACAAGGCGACCCCATCGCGCGAAAGTTTCGCCTGTAGAGCCCCTTACTCACAATTTAAATCGGACTCCCAACGAGAGAAGCTCGTAACGCATTAGTGCACGGTGTCGACTGGGCGCCCCAATACCTGCTGAGGGCTCTGAAACGTATCGGTCGTAAGATAGGCCCACCCTCATTGCATCCAAGCTATAGTTCAGTGACAGTCCTGCGCTCCAAGCGCCAAAAGACGATAGTCTCGCATCGCTCGATTGCGAGGCCGTTAGTGGCAAATCATAGCGATCGCCCATCGCAAAAAAAGACGCCTCTGATTGTTCATACCACCGCAAACGAGGTTCTAAATCCCAGCCACGCCCTAGGGACTTAAAAAAACTGACACTGGTAGTGTGCGCCCTGATATCAAAAGAATCCCAAAAGTACCTATACTCAGCCTTCAGGCGCGCACTCCATGCCTCAAAGTACCGCAAATAACCAATAGACATTCGATGTTCAAGCCTCTCACGAGGCCTAACATCCCTCAATTTGTAGGGGTCGGCCAAGAAGCCTGATCGTTTTGTCACCCCATACCCCACTTGAACTACCTGACTTCGGCTCAGGATTTGACTGATAGCCACTGCCAAACTGCGACTTGATTTGTCCGCCCGCTCAATTCGTCCGAACTGGATGGCGTCTGTGGGACTAAGCTCATCGCTTGCGTAACTGGCATCGACCGAGAGGGTGGTGTTTTTGAGATTGAACTCCTGAATCCAAGCAAGACCGAGGTAATCCGAGCGATAGTCGTGCTCTCTTGACCCTCCAACAGTTAACGACAAAGCACTGTCTGGCATATAGCGAGTTACAGTTCCTTCAACCTTGTTGCGCGAATCATCGATAGAGGCTCCCGACATTATTAATTGTTGATTACCATCTTCATCCGCCACCGCTCCCCATGGCGAGGCCCCTGACATAGATTCATTAGCGTAATCGACAGTGAGTGCCCAATTTGATCCAAGAGGTTTAAGCAAGTAGAACTGATTGACTTTGATCTTGTATCGATTGGGATCGCCGAAAATCACAACCTCGTCACTTGAGCGAATCGGGTCCTCCTCGTAATGGCTACTTTTTAGCGCTACCACTGTTTCCGAAGGCTGATTAACTGCGAGCGCTGGCAGCGCCATCGCAGCGGCAGACAAGCTCAAGAGGGCATGGCCGGCGCGTTTATTGCCGCGCTTGTAATCATGGCGAGCCCAGCATCCTTTCTCTTTAGTTACATCCACAGCCACCCCCCGCCGACCCAAGACCACCGCTGGCGGCCTCCTTGGAAAAATAAATCTGATTTTCAAGCGTTTGTTCCAAGGGGTCAGGAATCCAACTCATTTCCTCTTTCGCGAGTACTTCGCGTTCCCAAGGGGCGACTGTTTGGCACCCCGATGTACTCACTAACAGGAGAACTAAGAATGTCCGTTTAGTCATTGTCATAAAGAGTAGCCACGTCGCGCAGGAGCTTATCCTCGTCACCGGGAGTAAAACCTACTAACTGCGCTGTGATTTTGCCTTCCTGGTCGATCACGAAAGTTGTAGGCATTCCGGGCAGATCGTAAATCCCGGCAACGTCACCCTCGGGGTCAATCAACGAATCATAAGTTGCGCCCATTTTCGTCATAAACCGCTTTGCACGCCTAGGATCAGAATCGACACTAATCGCAAGGAGCGCCGCCTTGTCATTCGGCAGCGAGTCACTTAGGGCAGAGAGCTTTGGCATCGCGACAAGACAGGGCCCGCACCAGCTCGCCCAGAAGTCCAGAATAACTACCTTGCCCTTAAAATCGTCGAGCGAGACGGTCTCATTGCTAGTCAGTGAGACTATCGAAAAGCTTGGCGCCTTCTCCCCGACTTCTGCGGCGAGGACACCAAGACTAGTCAGCAACCCGAGCGAAAAAGCGAGCCCCCGCAAAGTAAGCGAAGCCCTACCACTCTCCAATCCTTTCCTATTCAGATTTGGCACTTTCAGCCACCTCGGTTGAGCGTCTCTGGTCCTGTAAATTCTCAAATATTCGCACGTTAACTTTTGGTTGATCTTTACGAAATTTCTTCTGATCTAGTTCTAACCTCACTTCATAGAGCAAAGCAACCTCGAAGATAGATCGAAACAGGCATAGTGACGCTCTAAATGGATAAGTATCCCAATCACATTTGGTCACAACTACAGAGGGGCACGACGGTTTTTCACAAATTTAAAACTCAGCAAAATTGGGTCACCAGACGTATGATGTGCATGTACTTGCAACCAAACTCTGGGAGATAGATATGAAGCTTCGACTTTTTCTTTTTGGTCTGGCCCTTGCCCACTCAATTTCTGCCGACGGTGACTCATCTCTCCCATTCAACATTGAGCCAATCACTGCCTTCGATGAACCCTGGGCCATGGCATTCTTACCTGACAATCGGATGCTCGTGACCGAGAAAAAGGGGCGGCTCCTGCTTGTAGACCAGGCCGGTGAGAAAAAGCCCTTCTACGGAGTACCAGATGTCGGTTACGGGGGACAAGGCGGTCTTGGAGACGTCGCACTACACCCGCATTTCGACGAAAACTCTGCTGTTTATCTAAGCTATGTTGAATCCTCACCTGACGGTACTCGGGGTGCCGCAGTCGGCCGAGGTACCATTAACCTTGACGGTAGACGGCCCATCATGAGCGACTTCGAAGTCATTTGGCGGCAGTACCCGAAAATGATCGGGTACGGTCACTATGGGCACCGCCTCATGTTCGATGAAAAAGGTTATTTATGGATCACCTCGGGAGATCGACAAAAATTCACCCCAGCTCAAGACATGCAATCTAACCTTGGCAAGATCATTCGCCTCAGCGATGACGGATCCATCCCAGCTGACAACCCTTTCGTAAATTATCGATCGGGCGACCCACTTGTGGATCGAATTGGGATCTATGGCCAGATTTGGTCACTCGGACACCGAAATCCGCTCGGTATTGATAAAGATCAGAATGGTCAACTTTGGGTGATCGAGATGGGACCCCTTCACGGCGATGAGCTGAATTTGATCGTTAAAGGGGAGAATTATGGCTACCCTGAAGTCTCCAACGGTGATCACTACGACCAACGACCAATTCCCGACCACGATACCCGACCCGAATTTGAGGCGCCTGCTGTCAGCTGGGTACCCGCCATATCTCCAGGTCACCTCTCTTTCATTGAGGGCAAGCAGTTCGATGCCTGGGCAGGCAACGCGCTGGCATCAGGACTAGGTTCAAAAGCTATCGTGCGGATCGCCGTTGACGGCGATTCAGCGTCAGAGGTAGAGCGCTATGATATGGGCACCCGCATTCGCAGCGTGCTCGAAGGCCCTGAGGGCGCGCTTTGGGTGCTCGAGGATGAGCGAGGTAGCAGCAAGGGTCGCCTACTCAAACTCACGCCTAGGACTTAGCTACTTTTTCGGGAGGAGTCGTGCTCCTAATCTGAGTTCGTATCCATTTAACGCCGTGCGCGGAAGAAGGACCGTTAAAACACCAGCTCTGCCACCACCGCATAAGGTCCCGCAGAATTGTTTTCGCCCAAAAAGTGAGAGGAGGCTAGATTGATCGATTGCTTGGCAACGTAATCGCTCAGCACTGCCTCCCAATTAGCCGCAAAAGGCAAGCCAAACTCTAGGGTCTCCCCTGTCATTTCCAGTATTCCTTCTGTTGCCTTGGATTTCCCTAGCGTTTTGACCAGCCGCTCACCATAAAAATCGGCCACGATCGAACTACCGGGTGCTGAATTCTCTTTGATCAAGGCCAGCGTGGCGCTCACCTGCTCTGACGACAGATAAAGCGTGACCCCCTCCCATAAGAACACCGTTTTGAGGCTTGGATTAAAACCTACGTCCTGCAAGGCCTCAAACAGATTATCAGTGTTGAAATCCACTTCAACGAATGTGACTCGGCTCGCGTCCACATTGGCTGCAGCAAGTCGAGCGCGCTTATGGCGTTGAACAATGGCTTGGTCGACCTCAAACACTGTGCGTATCTCGCTCGATAGCACGCCCATGCTTCGGGTATCGTAGCCTGCCCCGAGCAACACAAACTGCTCTGCATCAGCCAATCTGCGGGTAAGGGCGGCATCAAAGTATTGGGTACGGGACGGCACCATGTCTGCAATCGTCTCATCCCCTGCTTTCGGAACCCGGGGGTATAAAACGCACTCCCCCGCAATTTTTGATTGCACCCACAAAGGAAAAAGGACGAGCCATAAACCAAGCCTTGAGGTGTTAGGCAATACCCCAATCAACGCCGCAGTCTCATCATCTCGTCGCAAGCCAAAGATATGCATCGTCCATCGACCGTTGATGATTTCAATTGCTGTCTGTGAAACACCGAGTCGCTTGCTAACTAAAATTTGCTTATATGCCGTTAATATCGACCCCACAATCGCGCAAGGGATCATGACGATTTGCAGGGGAATGAAGACGAGATAGCTGAATAGTTTCATGACATTACTTTGAGACAAAAGGAAGGGCGTCGCAACCAAGCTAAGAAGAATGCCGCGGTGGAGCGCGGCTGCTCGTTACAAACTGATGTACCCTGATTTTGCTCTCACCTATTTCGAACATTCGATCGTCAATGTTTCAACTTTCACACCTTGAACTAGAGCGTCAATCACGCTTTGTCCGATCGTGTTACTGACTCTCTTGTTCACCTCCTAGGAACCCAAATTGAAGTCCCTAGTAGCTCAAACAATTAGCTCATTTTGTGACAAGCTGCTTTTGGTCCTCGACCTTCAATTTCAAGACGTTTCGATTCCGCGTTATGCTTACTGATATGACAAATTGGCAAAGACATTTTGAGAATCTCGCGATTAAGCCAGAGCCCCATCAATTAAGGGCCGCAGTGCTCGCGGCACGGGGCAACAAAGCCGAAGGGCGAGAAAACATGCTTGGAGCAATGACTTGGGCCGCCTTCTCTTGCCCAAGTGCAACCCAAGCAGTTTATGACCTAATCGCACAAACCTGGCTCACCCCCGATGCAGAGGTGGAAGGGTCATTCTTCGAGGACTGGGCTGAAGCGCCTATCTCCGCTGATTTTTGGTCTAAGTTTTGGGAGGCCGTTCATGGTCCGGATGAAGGCTATGATGCGCTCACAATCACTCAAGCCATCGCGGCACTCGGGGGCGCTGTCGACGACTCGTTTGGGTCTTTGGCAGAGCAATGCGCCAACGCGCACCCTGGCGCGAACGATGCCGGCGAAAAAACCGTTCCTGGCCTGCTGAGCCTTCAAGGATTATCTGAATGTCCTACAGGCAGCCTTGGCCACGACCTCTACTGCCTTCTCTCTGCGAACGGCTTTGACCCTGAAGTACTGGACCGGAACGCCATCATGCTCAGCGCTCTGCCACCGGCACTGCAATACCTGAACACTAGGATTCTGCAAATGCACGATGTCTGGCATTTGGTCGCGGGCTACACCACAGATTCCATCCACGAGGTTGCGATTTCGTCATTCCAACTCGCCCAATTTGGGCACAATTACTCGGCGATGTTTCTAGCAACCGCAGGGCAAATCGCTCATCGCAACAATCCAGCTGGCTTTCGAGCATTCTTTCAGGTGATTGCCGAGGCTTGGCAGCATGGCCGAACCACGCCGCCGATGATGGCCATCGATTGGGAACAGCAATTTGATCAGCCGATTGATGAGATAAGGGACCGTTTCGGTATTTCGCCATTCGAGTCCAGGCTGCCGCCCAACTTAATTGAATCGCTCTCCACAGGGCCATTGTGGCGCAAGTGGTTGCCAATTTGGAAAGTTATTCGTTTGCATCGATGGCTACAGTCAAGTCAAAGCAAGTTAGCATTGCAACCAGCGAGGTAGCGCGCCTCACTTTTAGCGTTCAATCGCCGCCGTCACCTCGTCTAGCACTTCGTTCCAGTCTGCTCGATCTTTGTATCCCTTAAGCGCCCACTTGGCGAGAATAAGGCCATCTGCGGAAATCCAGACAACGCCCGGATGCGGAATACCATAACCAAAGGTACCTAGCCCGTAATCGTCATTCCGAATGCCCCAAGCATCGACGTGCTTGCCATCGATATCGCGCAACATGGGAAAGGAAATAGACCGTTCGTCAACGAATGCAGAAATGACCGAGGCACTGTCATACGTCATGCCTGCAACCGCGACTTCGAGCGATTCGAGTTCGTTAAGAAGATTATTCAGTTCAACGAACTGACCAATACAGTAGGGTCACCAATCGACTGAGCGATTGAAGATGAGCAACAAACCGTTCTCGCCAGCAAGGGTAGATAAGCTCTGGGTTATGCCTCTGTGATCTGGCGCATCCAATATCGGCGAGGATGTACCAACACCTGGGCCCCACTTACTCGCATAATCGGATGCGTAGCCTCCATGACTTAAAGCCATCAGCAACCCAAAGGCTAAAAACCACGGAGTCAACCCTAGAAATTTACAGAGGCAGTTCTTCATTCAGCACGACTCTATTTGAGCATCTCTCTGAAAAGCTCTCCCTAAAAGACTATTGCTTCCCGAGATTCGACCAGTTTAATGCGAAGTCACTGCATAGGCTATGACGACGTCGCCTAACAGGGCCTCCAGTAACGATGCTGTTCCCGCTATTCTGCTACATTGAGCGCACGTTCAGCTACAGAGCCTCAGTATGAAACTCTACACCGGTGACTTAAGCCCTTATTCAGCCAAGATCCGAATGCAAATTTACGCCATGGGCATCGAAAGCAAGGTCGAGTTTGATCTACCCATCGCCCAGTTCTTTTCGGGCCAATTAAAAGAGGTCTCCCCCATCGGCAGGATCCCTATCCTTGAAGCTGAAGGGAACATCATTCCTGAGTCTGAGGTGATCGCCGAATACTTGGACGAAATGTTTCCTGATCGCGCCATGGTTGGCAATGCCCCTCTTGAACGAGCAAACGTGCGCGTCATATCACGCCTTGCTGACATCTATCTGATGAACAACATTTTTCTAGCACTGGGCCAGGTTCAAAAAGATACGCGCAACGAAGGCATAGTCGACTTACTCACCGGTCAAGTAAAGCGAGGCATGAAGGCGTTGGAAGCACACATTGCTTCAGATGGTTTCGCAGCTAGCGGGCAACTTTCGCGAGCAGATTGCACGCTAGTTCCTGCCCTTTTTATGTGCGAGAACACCGTACCGAGATTAGACGTGCCGAGCCCAATCAAAGAAGGCACTGCCGTGTCGGCCTACTGGCATCGAATCCAGAATAACGAGTATGCAGCCCGAGTGATCGATGAGATGGCGCGAGGCCTTAAAGCGCGACTCGATGGCACCGAGAAGAAGATGGTCGCCGAAGCACTTGCCAGAGCTGGCGAATAGCAACTAAGTCTAAATGACCTTCAGCCGAATACGACCTATAGCGACGGCAATCCTAGAAATTCATTATAGGTATTGTGGTAATGGTGCAACGCAGGTTCGTTGCGACCAAACACGAAATGCGTCAGCGCCCCTGATTCAGCACCGATGTGGGAAGAAGCTGCCGCAACGTAGTCCTCATCCCGAATGATCTCAGAGAACCGCGCCAATCGCTCAGACATACCCTCCCTGACCTCCATCGGCACATCAGGATGCGTGTAGAACGATACTTGCGAAAAGGATCGCGTGGGGTCATCTGCTACGGGGTAAATCCTGACGAGCGTTGCGCCCTGGAGCATGCTGTGTGGCAAGCCCGGGATTCGGCCGTTTGGGATTAGTTGCACATTGGGAAACAGATAGTAGACCGGCGTCGTCGCCTTTAACACCTCCCAGCTCGACTCCGGTTGATCGCGAAACGAATCGATCTCTCTGGAACACAGCAGCATGCGGTGGTTGCGGCCATAGGTGTCGTAGCATTGAACGTTCCCGTAAAGCTGCTTGCCCAGCGTCTCTCGGTGCAGCACCTGAAAGTGATACGTTTCACCAAACGTATCGATCCCCAGTTTCCAATTCATGGGCGTGTCGAACCGATCAAGCGCACCAAATTCGAGATCGCCATAACCCCACGATTCGAGCTCAGCACTAAGCGTCTCTCCAAGGAGGTTCTCAAGATCGAAGGTTGTGCCAGGCTCTGGATGGACAAAGAGCAGGCCATGGCGCTCCTCGGCCGTTAGCTCAACCAGGCCATGGCACGCTTTGTCGATCTCTCCGAAATGATTTTCTTTCGGGACTGCGACAAGACTTCCGCCGAGATCATAGGTCCACGCGTGAAAGGGACAAGAGAAAGTGTTTCGACGGCCTCGAGGCTCTGTTTCAACAATGGTGCCTCGATGACTACAGACGTTCAAAAAAGCTCGGAACTGACCATCCCGATCGCGGGTCATTAGAATGGGTTTACCGAGATCATAGGAAGTCAGAAATGAGCCTTGCTCAGGTAAGTCCCCAGACAGCCCCATGACCTGGGGGAACGACTGAAACATCTGCTCCCACTCCGCTTTGGCCCGATCCTGGCATGTATAAGCGCTGATTGGGTTTAGCACCGCATGACCGGTATCGACATTCGTGTCTGTATCTAACCGCTCAAGCAACAACTTCATGGTTCGCACTTGCTCTTGATGTTGCATTACATCTCCTTGATTTCGGTGATGACTTGAAAGCATCCAATGGACCAACCCTACCATGCAAGCTCACCCGAAGGTCAATAGCGGAAGGCTCGCTACAAAACGATTGGGAATTGCCTGGTGTGGTGGCGACCAAACAGCGATAGCTCCCCCAACTTTCCCATTCGCTAATTTAAGAAGAGATCCCAAAACTATTCATTATTTTTCGTATTCATGCGAGTTAAACTCTTCTAGCGATTACTAACAAACCGCGAGCATGTTGGGTTCGTAGACTTTAGCATTGACTTGAGTTTAGCTTGGGGTCTGCCGAGTATTGCGACCGAACTTTGCAACCGTGAAAGGATAAGCTAATGGAACACATCCTTAAATTTTTGTTGTCACCCTGGGCCTGGGCCATGGGCTTTCTTTGGCCACTGGCTACTCAAA
>CAJXDD010000027.1:0-18977 GCA_913052075.1 uncultured Gammaproteobacteria bacterium | reverse complement strand
AAGACCAAGTCATTGCGGATGCGATCGAATCGAACCTTGGCATAGACAAGCATCTTGAGTGGTTGAAAGCCTTCAGAGGCAGTAGTCATTAAGTAGTCATTAAAATGGTGTAATGATGCCAAGCAAGAATGTGACGTGGGGCCTTCTTTTCTGGTTGGGAATAGCGCTATCGCTTCTGCCAACGCCAGCGATTTCTTGGAGCGATACTGGCCATCGGGTGACTTGCGAACTTGCATTTGAACAGCTTCAACCGAGTAGTCAGGTCGCCCTTCGTCGGTTGATGGCGGCCATGCCGGCTGATCATGCAGAAACTTTCTTGGGTCGTACGGAACCGACAGTGACCGACCTTTGCGTCTGGGCAGACAAAGTGCGCAAAGACCGCGCCTTTGATCGCGTAGTCAGCTGGCACTATGTCAATGTCGATCGCAATCAGTCGGAGGTTAGCCGGGACCGGTGTGTGACCGGATGCATTTTGACTGCAATCGACACGCACCTCGCGCTCATTAGAGATGGGGCGTTGAGTGGATGGGCTAAACTTCAGGCAGTGATGTTCCTCGCGCACTGGATAGGGGACATTCATCAGCCGATGCATGTCAGCTTTGCCGATGATTTAGGTGGCAACCGAACAAAAGTAAAAGGATTTAAGGATTGCAATAATCTTCATGGAGTGTGGGACTACTGTTTGGTGAAAGAAAGTGGGCTCTCCTACCCTGAGCTCGTTGATCAACTGCGCGGCAAGGGTGATGTCGACACCCGGCCTATCAAATCGGTAGCCTTTGATCCTTCAGAGGCAATGGCGTGGGCGAACGAGTCCTTAGCCATTGCGCGACATGCACGCACCCAGTACTGCAAAGTCGATGATGGGGTGTGCCGACCATGGGCATCTCGTCAGTATCAGTTGGATCCGGATTATCAATCACTGAATTGGCCCATTGCGGCCGAGCGACTGAAGCTCGCTTCCGAGCGCATGGCTCGCTTGCTTGATTGGGCCCTATCGACCGGCTCTGATTGATGATTAATCGCGTCGTCTCTCAAGTCAGGGTTCGTCGCCTTGAGACTGCACTGCAATTTTATGAAGCCGGACTTGGCGGGAACCGGCTGTTTGTTTATGAGGACTTTTATGCGGGTATTGCGCTCGGCCAGTCGGAAATTCATCTGAAATGTATCGAAGACGAGGATCCCGGTATTGCCTATGTTCAGCAATCTGAGCATGTAACGCTGTATTGCTGGACACCGTCACTCGCCGTCGCGCTTGAGCGGCTTTCGGCCGCAAGCCATCAAGGAAGGGTCGTTAAGGATGCTCACGATACGCCTTGGGACACGAGAGAAGCGATCCTTGAAGACCCAGATGGTCATCGCATTTATCTAGCAGAAGGGGTTGCCAGGTAAGCCCAGCCAACACAGATTCATTACGTGGTCATTGGCGCCAACTCCTGCGTACAAACTTAAGGGAATTGTTGGGGGAAGTCTTATATGACAAGTGCTGCGAGGAAAAATCTGATTTCGCTTAGCGGAATTGTGATTGCCATCGCGTTGGGGTACGGGCTGTCGGAGGTCCTAGGCGCGTCTAGTAAAACAACGATCGGCAATTTTAGTCTGACATCGGTCTGCATTCTCGCCGCTTTTATTGTCCAATGGCTGATGTTCATCCCAGCGTTTGTATTCAAAACTGAACGCTACTTTGATTTGACCGGTAGCTTGACCTACATCAGCCTCGTCATTGTTGCATTGGCGCTCGGGCTCGCTGACGCGAGAAGCCTGTTGCTTGGCGCCATGGTCCTGTTATGGGCGGTTCGATTGGGTAGTTTTTTGTTCGCCCGAGTCTCGCAGGCCGGTGAGGATCGACGATTTAGGAAGATGAAGCACCACTTCCTTGAGTTCTTAATGACCTGGACCTTACAGGGCCTCTGGGTCGTTATGACGCTGGCGGCCGCGCTCACCGCGATGACCACGGATCAAGCGGTCCCCTTGGATTTGTTTGCACTCATTGGAGCGCTCATTTGGGCGGCTGGTTGGTTGATTGAGGTCATGGCGGATCGCCAAAAAACCGCGTTCCGGGCGATTCCAGAGAATAAGGAAGCGTTCATTACCAGTGGGCTTTGGGCCTGGTCGCGTCATCCCAACTATTTTGGTGAGATTACGCTTTGGTTGGGGATCGCAATCGTTGCTTTTCCAGTATTGAGCGGGTTGCAGTACTGGGCCCTGATATCGCCTGTGTTTGTCTATGTCCTCTTAGTGCACATTAGCGGTGTACGAATGCTTGAGAACAGCGCTGAGAAGCGTTGGGGTGATGACGCTGTATATCAGCAGTACAAAGCGCGAACACCGGTTCTTTGGCCGCGCCCGCCAACGTCATAGTGGACAAGCCGTTAAGCCATCATTTGGCTAAACGCTTTACGCAGTTCGGAAACAAAGACTTCGGGTTGTTCTAGGGCAGCGAAGTGCCCGCCGGACGTCAGCTGGTTGTAATACTTAATGTTGGTAAAGCGTTTTGCGGCCCATCGCTCAGAGGCTTTGAAAATCTCCTTAGGGAACATGCTGATGGCGCTCGGCACGCTGACGGGCTGTTCTCGCAACGCACTATCGCCAAAACTCTCCCAATAGATTCTGGCAGACGAGGCAGCGGATTCGGTTAGCCAATACAGCATCACGTTATCTAGGAGCTCATCCATGGACACCACATTTTCAGGTAGTCCGTTGCAGTCCATCCACTGATAAAACTTCTCGAGAATCCACGCAGCTTGCCCTATGGGCGAGTCGGCAAGACCGTAACCCAACGTTTGAGGGCGAGTGCTTTGCTGCTTGGAGTAGCCTGAGTCGTGGTCCTGGTAGAACTGGTAAGCCCGAAGACATTCTTGCTCGAATTCAGTCAAGTCGTTCATGGTGTCCGGGTCCGGCCCCACCACCGGCATAGTAATGTGGATCCCTTGGCACTGGCCCAAATTCTGTGCGCCGATGGCTGTCGTCACGATCGATCCCCAGTCACCACCTTGGGCTAGATACTCTGAGTAGCCGAGTTGGGCCATTAACTCATTCCAAGCCTCTGCAATTTTGTTGATGCCCCAGCCTGGCGTCTTTGGTTTGCCAGAGAAGGCGAATCCGGGGAGGGAAGGACAGACCACGTGAAAAGCGATTTCACCCGATGCCCCATGGTTGTCTGGATCGGTTAGCGGGCCTATCACGTTTTGAAATTCAACCACTGAACCCGGCCAGCCATGAGTCATCAAGAGTGGTTTCGCGTCCTCTCTTGGTGAACGAATGTGTAGGAAGTGAATATCCAACCCATCGATCTGCGTGATGAAAGCGGGCCAGCGGTTGAGCGCTGCCTCTCTTGAGCGAAAGTCATATTCGTTCAGCCAATAGTGGTGAACGCGCTGCATATAGGCTAGCGGAATGCCTTGCGACCAGTCGTCAGGAGTTTCTGCGTCAGGCCATCGCGTCATTTCTAAACGGCAGCGCAGGTCGTCTAACACACCATCACTGGTTGCAATCGAGAAAGGGGCAATGGTCATGGTGCTTTACTCCTGGTGGATGATGGTTTTACCAATGGCTTGACGCTCCAGCATAGCGGTCATCGCTTTGCCTGTCTCGTCGAGTGAGTAGTGCTGACCCGTCAAAGGGTTGATGGTGCTGCGATCAATGCGGTCTACGAGTTCATTCACGACCGGTGCTGAGGCTTCAGGGTGGATCGCAATGTGCCCACCCCAATTGACGCCGATGACACTGACTTGCTTGAGCAAGGTGAGGTTCGCTGGAAGTTTGGGTATGGTGCCTGTAGCAAACCCCACTACTAGAAATCGACCACCGGGTGCTAAGGAGCGCAGTGCCGCTTCAGCGAAATCCCCGCCAACGGGGTCGTACACGAGATTCAGCGGCCTGCCATCCATTGCCTTTTTGAGCGTGTCACGCCAGTCACTCTCGCTGTAGTTGATCAAGAGATCAGCGCCCTGGCGACGCGCCATGTCAAGCTTTGCCTCGCTGGATGCGGCGGCGATGACAAAGGCTCCCTCCGATTTCGCAAGATCAATGGCGGCGGTTCCGACTCCGCCACTCGCGCCCAAAATCAACACAGACTCTCCCGCTCTCACTTGCCCGAGGGTGATGAGTCCATGATAGGCGGTGCAATAATTGACCAAAAAGGCGGCTGCAGCCTCAAAACTCGCCCGGTCAGGGATGGGAATACAGGTATCCGCGCGCACGGCGATTTTCTCGGCGAGCCCACCGCGCGAGGGCATGGCGAGCACGCGATCGCCAACATTGAACTGAGCCACATCAGTCCCTACTTCGCAAATGACGCCTGCTATTTCATTGCCGGGGATGAAGGGCAGCGGCGGTTTGATTTGATAGAGCCCTGCGACCATGAGTGCGTCCACGTAGCCGAGGCCGGTTGCTTTGATATCGATCATGACTTGGTCGGGCCCGAGCGTTGGTTCAGGCACGGTTTGAGTCGATAAATGGATAGGGGGCGCAAAATTCTCGCAAACGATTGCTTTCAAGAGGTAGGCTCACTTCATGGGTTAGGCGCATCGAGAATAACTGAAAAGATTGATATCGGTCGAGAAGCGGGTGAAGCAGTGGGCAAGATGTCTCGGAGTCGCTTTGCGGTGATTGTGAGCGCTTCCGGCAGGTGATCGAGCCGCTTTCGGTTTCGGGGCTCGACCGGCGATGCGAAACAGGCTTGTTTCTAGCGTTCGATGATATTGATGGTGAACAGCCTTTGGTTTTGAGGCGCCACTGGCTTTGAAGTGGCGATTGGTCTCAAGGAAGCAATTTGCTAATAGAAAGCGTTTCGCTCGAAAAGTGTTGGTAGTGAAAACGATCGATGGGAAAACGATTGGCGATAAAAACGACTGGTTTGCCTGAGACATTCTTGGTGGGCCACTTTTTTTTAAAGACTCCTGGTGGGGTAGTTCGCAAAGACAATTGGCTGGATCAAAAGCTATACCAAGCAAAGCCAATCAAAACTAGGTCAAACTACGCAACCTTGAGTAAAACGAAACGAAACGAAACTGAGCAACACTAATCAGAATTAAGCGAAGCCCGGTTAAAGGGTTGAGTGATGAGTGCCTAGCAGAGGCAGTATAGGAGAGATGAATGGCGGTAGGGATTGGTATTGGACTGGGACGATTCCCTTTTGAGACGGGTCGACAATATTTCGATTGGGTTCGCTATTGCGAGGCTGCTGGTATTGACTCGATCTGGCAGACCGATCGACTGGTATCTAAGGAGCCTAATCTTGAAACGCTCGCGGCGATGGCAGCTATCGCAGGCGCTACCTCGAAGATTCGATTTGGAATGAACGTCGCGAGTATTGCGCTCCGCGACCCTCTCATTACAGCAAAGCAGTGCGCCACCATTGATCGTCTGAGTGATGGCCGCCTCTTGCCGGCGTTTGGCATTGGTAGTGCGCTCAGTCGAGACTATTTAGCGACTGGGAAGCCGACGAAGGCTAGGGGCAAGCGTGCTGACGAAGCGTTGACGCTTGTATCGAGGCTTTGGCGTGAGGATGAGGTGAGCTTTGATGGTGAGTTCTATCAGTACGACCGAGCGAGTATCTCCCCGAAACCCGCGAATGCCAACATACCCCTTTGGATTGGTGGCGGGTCGAAGGCAGCGATTGAGCGCACCGCTAGAATTGGCACTGGGTGGCTTGCTGGGATTGATACGCCGAGCCACACGGCCACGGTCGTTGCAGGTATTCGAGAGGCGACGGCAAGATTAGGGCGCAGCATCGATGATGATCACTATGGCGCGACCTTTTCGTACCGTTTCGGTTCAGTGGACGACCCCATTGCTCAGCAGTCGATCAAGGGTTACTCCGCGAGACTAGATGGTGATCCGATGGATCTTTTGGCTATCGGTGATGGTGCCGTCATCAGCAAAAGGATCGAGGAATTCCTGGCGGCTGGGTGCTCCAAATTCGTGCTGATACCCATTGCTGACGGTGCCGACGATGTGATGGCGCAAACCGAGCAGTTAGCCGAAGCGGTGCTGCCCCGCTTTGAGGGAGCTTAGCACTCCGATGCTAGGAAGGCCCGCGTTCTCGCCGCCATATCAGGGTCGGATGACTCGATGGCTGCGGTGAAATCGCTGATGCCGATATCCCTCAATCTAGCCAGCCCAGCGCGCAGTTCGTTCTCGTCCCCCACCAAGGCCAGATCGCCAGGGCCATTGAGGCCCTCTCGGTCTAACATAGCTCGATAAGAGGGTAATTGACCGTAGATAACAAGACTTTTATCGATCGCTGCTCGAACTGACTCGGCGTCGTTCGTGAGCGCAATGGGGAATCCCGCAACCACTTGAGGGGCGGGTCTTCCAGCCTCCTTCGCGGCCTCTGACATCACCGGCAGGATATGTGACTCTAGGGTTTTCGGCCCTGTCATCCAGGTAATGGTGCCATCGGTCATGGCGCCCGCAATAGTCAGCATCACAGGGCCGAGCGCAGCAATCAGTACGGGTAGGTTGGGCTGACCCGGCACGGCGATTTTGACGCCATGGACGCGATACTGCTCACCATCGAAGTGCGCAGTTTCTCCCTTGATGATTGGGTTCAGGACACTTAAGTATTCCCGCATATGACGAGCTGGCTTGTCGTAGGACATGCCGAACATATCCTCAATGACTACTTTGTGTGAAAGCCCAATACCGAGATTAAATCGTCCCTGGCAGGCTGCTGCAGTTGTCAGCGCTTGCTGGGCCAGTGCCGCCGGGTGCCGTGGATAGGTGGGGGTCACTGCGGTCCCTAGTCGAAGCGTTTCCGTTTCACGACCTATGATCGCAAGCGTGCTAATGGCGTCAACGCCAAAAATGTTCGCCATCCACAAGGAATCAAAGCCCTCCACTTCAGCTTGCTTTGCGTTGTTGATGACTTCATCAAATGAAGCGTTGGGATCATCGGTGACCGATGCCATAAGACCTATGCGCATATCTCCCCCTAGATAGTTAGCCAAGACGCTCATGCTTCTTCAAACAGTGTCGCCTTGTCAATGGAAACGCGATAAAAACGGTGACATGTAGGTCTGCTCGTAGCGAAAGGAAGTCGCTAGCGAGGGTGCTTTTTGCAAGGTCCTTTCGTAAGGACCTTTCGCTTTGCTTTGTCGTCCCTGTAAAGTCAGCGCGTGGGTAAGATAATTCAACAGGTAACCGAGGCAGCGGCTTGGCCAGCAATCAAAAAACAGGGTTTTTTCATGATGCCGCGCAGGGCGATTATGTGTTGCTCTGGAAGGGTGAGATTGTTGAACGGTTCGCCTCGGTCACCGCGTTTGTGGAGACTCATTTGGCATTGGTGGCGTCGCTTGAAGCGGAACAGGATAAATTACTTGAATCTTCCTACACACCCTGGCTAGGAAGCGTCTCCGATGATGCGCATTAGCCCTTCTTGCATTGTGGAGGCAATGAGCTTGCCATCGCGGGTGTAAAAGAGTCCTCGGTTCATTCCGCGCGCGCTGTGACTGACAGGCGACTCTTTGTAGTAGAGAAGCCAATTACAGATATCAAAAGGCGCATGAAACCAAAGCGCATGGTCGAGGCTGGCCATTTGTAGCGTATCTCGGGCAATTCGCTGCCGATGAGGAATAGAGGCCGTGCTTACGAGCCCCATGTCTGAAGCGTAGGCGAGTAGCTGCTGATGCGAATGTGACGCCGTGACTGGGGCTAAGAATCGAACCCAAACGGCTTGATGATCTCGACCGTCTGGGGGTTGGTCGATGGGGTGTACCGAGCGAAGCTCAAAGGGCCGCTCCCGTGTCATCCATATGGCGCGTTCACCCAAATTGGGTATTCGCGCGGCAACCAGACGGTCCTCTTCAAGGGTTTCCGGCGATGGAAAATCCGCCATCGGCAGCTGATGGGAGAGCCCTTCCTCATTGACTTGAAACGAGGCGTCCATGCTAAAAATGGCCTCTCCGTTTTGAACGCCTTTGACGCGGCGCGTCGTAAAACTCCTTCCATCGCGTATTCGATCGACATGGAAAATGACGGGCTGAGCCATTCTTCCTGGTCGCAAAAAGTACGCATGAAGTGAATGACACACTCGGTCCCCTTTCACCGTCCTCTGAAGGGCAGATAGCGCCTGACCAAGCACTAGACCGCCAAAAAGACGGTCGCCAAGTTGCGTATTGGAATGGGCTCGGAAAATATCTAGGTCGAGCTGCTCGAGACTCAGTTCACCCAGCAGCTGCTCTGCCAACGCTTTGCTCACTCGGGCAGGTCCACTTGAATCAATCGGTCGGTAATCGTGACGGGGTAGGTGGCAATTGGCTCAAACGCGGGTGGTGCGAGCACTGCGCCGTCGCTTAATCGAAATTCTGCACCATGATAGGGGCAGGTGATGCAGCCCTCATTCAAGTCGCCCCCCTCCAGACCCAATTCATCGTGGGTGCAAAAATAGTCGATCGCGTAGACCGTGCCATCAAGGTGGCATAAGAGTAGGGTTAGATCATCAAGCTCGACGCGTAACTGCCCGCCCTCGGGCAGTTCATCGAGGCTCGCAAGCGTCATAAGGGCCATGTTTCTTTCCTGGCTAATAGCGAGGCTTTTGCCTCTCTCCGCGGCGTTTTGAGCGTGGGTTAGCGAAGATCTGGCAACTGGTAGCCGTCCGCTTCCAGCTGCCCACGAATCACCTTCTTGTCGATTTTACCGGTTGACGTCAAAGGAATTTCTTTGACGAACACGACATCATCGGGCAACTGCCACTTGGCGAAAATTTCTGAACAGTGCTCGATAATCAGTTCGCGAGTCACGTTTGCACCCTCAAAGAGAATAACTAGCGCGACTGGGCGCTCGTCCCACTTCGGGTGGGGTTGAGCTACTACGGCAGCTTGCTGAACACCCTCTAAAGCCACGATGTGGTTTTCTAAATCAACCGAGGAAATCCATTCGCCGCCGGACTTGATGAGGTCTTTAGAACGATCGGCGATAATCAGGTATTCCTCTGAATCAATCTTGGCAACATCGCCCGTGACCAGCCAACCGTCATGGAACTTCTCAGGTTGTGGATCGTTGTAGTATTCAGAGCAGATCCAGGGCCCGCGGATCAGTAGCTCTCCAACCGCCTCACCGTCATGGGGCAGCGGTTGCCAATTCTCGTCGAAAATTTCGATTTCAAGTCCAGGGCTGGCGAGTCCAGCCTTAGCGATATTTTCGAACTGCTGGTCTTCGCTTAACTTCAAGTGAGAGCGTTTAGCGACTTTCCTAGACAGGGTTCCTAACGGATTAGTCTCTGTCATCCCCCAGCCTTGAATCATCTCGATCCCGTGCTCCTCCCAGTACCAGCGCATCATGGAAACCGGGGGTGCAGAACCGCCACAGGTCAGGCGAGCAAGGTTGGAGGTATCGTATTTATCGGGCTGTGCTTCTAGGACGGCCTTCACTCCTTGCCAAATGGTTGGTACTCCCGCAGAGATAGTCACCTCTTCTTCGGTCATCAGCTGGATGAGTTTTTCCGGATCCATAAACCGGTGGGGCATGACTTGCTTACAGCCGAGCATGGAAGCGGTAAATGGCACGCCCCAGCCCATGGCATGAAACATGGGCACGATGCCGCACACGGCATCCAGCGCTGACATGGCCATCGCGTCGGTCATGGCCTGGCTCATCGTATGCAGGTAGGTAGACCGATTGGTGTACATCACCCCTTTTGGCTTGCCCGTGGTGCCGCTTGTGTAGCAGAGGCCCATGGGGGCGTTTTCGTCGATCTCTGGCCAGTCGTACTCGGTGGCCTGGCCAGAGATGAAGTCCTCATAGTCGTCAGTGCTCGCAAAGCTGGTCTCGCCCCCTTCACCGTGACGGCAGATGATGATCCGCTCAACCGTGGGCATTTTGTCCACAAGCGGCTCCAGCAATGGCAATAGGTCCTCGTCGGCCACGATCACTTTATCGGAGGCATGATTAATGATGTATTCGAGGTCAGTCGGGCTGAGTCGGATATTCAGCGTGTGTAGTACGGCTCCCATCGAGGGTACCGCTTGGTAAAGCTCAAGATGGCGGTAGTTGTTCCACATGAAGCTGGCAACACGGTCACCCGGCTTAACGCCCACTCCCGCAAGCGCGTGCGCCAGTTGGTTCGCTCTGTCCCAAGTCGCTTTGAGGGTCTGTCTGTGGGTGCCATCGGCGAGCAAGGTGACGACTTCTTCGTTGGGATCAAGCGCGGCCCCTCTGCCTAGGATGCGCGACAGTAAAAGTGGTGTTCGTTGCATCGTCATACGTTCAGTCTCCCTACGATAGTCATTATCAGCGTCTAAACTCGCTTAGTCTTTGCCTTCGCGCCCTCGGTTGCTAAAGCGTGAAAACAGGGCTGCGAAGCATACCCAATTTAGCCAGCGAAATTAACTCCTAGCCCGTGGGTCACGGCTGCGCTTGAACTCGACGAGACGAGCTGACAAAGTCTGGGGTCTTTCAACGTGGGATCAAGCATTGGCAGCGCAAGAGGGACAATCCAAAGGTCTATCTAATTTTGAGACCGTCGCCTACGCCATCCCAGCGATAGGCGCGGGCTATATGAGTCTGCTGATTGGTCTCTTCATTATGAAGTTTTCGACCGACGTGCTGCTTATTGCACCTGCTGTGATGGGTACGATTTTCGGTGTATCGAGAGTCTGGGATGCGATCTCTGACCCGCTAATCGGGTATTGGAGCGACAGAACCCGATCGAGGCTGGGGCGTCGCCGGTTTTGGCTGCTGCTGTCATTGCTACCGTTGGCGCTGACTTTCGTCATGGTGTTTTCGCCCCCCATGACGCTCACTGGAAATTTGCTCATCGCCTGGATGGCGATTGGCGTAATCGGCTTTTACTCAGCAGTCACGTTACTCATCGTTCCACATTTATCGCTCGGTGCAGAGATGACCTCCGATTATCACGAGCGATCTCGTTTGTATGGCTTTCGTCATGCGGCTTATACCGTCGGATCCATTATTGCGCTGGCAAGCATGCAAGTGCTCATCAACGCCGAACAGGAATCGCCCGAGGCTGTCCGAACCACTGCTTTTCACTTGTCCGTCGTTGCGGGCCTCGTGAGTGCCGTGCTTGTTGGCCTCGCTGTGGTGGTCCTCCGCGAGCGAGATGACTATCAGGACCGACCGCCAAGAGCACCCCTCGAGGCGTTTAAGGATGTCTGGGCGAATCCGCACGCGCGGTTGGTCGTGATTGTCACTTTCATTGAAAACATTGGGAGTGCGGTGATTGCGCTGCTTACGCTTTACGTGTGCCAGTACGTGGTGGGTAGACCCAGTTTGGCACCACTCATCATCCTCACGTACATGGTGCCTTCCTCGTTGTCTGTGCCGCTATGGATTCCGCTCTCTAGGAAGGTGGGGAAAATACGGCTTTGGATGTTCTCGATGATGCTGACGGGGTTGTCGTTTGGCGGTATGTTTGCCTTACCGTTTTTGCCCACGGTCGAGATCAAGACGCTGGTCATATTCGTGCTCGCCTTTTTCGCTGGACTGTCTGCAGGCTGCGGCGGCACGATTGCTCCCTCGGTTCAAGGCGATATCGTCGACTACGATGAAATGATGACGGGGGAGCGAAAAGAGGGGTCCTATTTCGCTGCTTTTAATTTTGTTCAAAAAAGTGCCACGGGGGTGATGATTCTCATTACAGGCTGGGTGCTTCAAGTGGCGGGCTTTGTGCCCAACGTTGAACAAACCCAGTTGGTTCAAATCAGTATGGTGACGCTCTACGGGCTATCACCGCTCATTTGCTACACCATTGGCACCATCTTGTTTTCTCGATTCTCGCTGGATGCAACAGAGCATCAACGCATTCGCTCGGTGATCAGCGAGCGGCAGGAGGCTTAACGTGGTTATCGCTCCACGGTGTGAGCGCTGCAAGTTGACGTGTGGTCGCCAATAGCTCGCCTGAAGCGGACCAGATGCGTCCGGTTTCCTCAACAAACCCGTCAGTGCTAAACGGCGCTTCAAAAACCATCAGGCAAAAGTCAGTTGAATCGGAATCCGGTACTGCGCCATGGAAGTACACCGTGTGCTCGAGTGTCGGGCAATGAAAAGACAGGTCTAATTGCTTGGTGGTTAGGCTTGGATACCAAGCATCGGAGAGCGTGGTGATTCCAAGCTCGTCTAGCGATCTTCTATCTTTGAATCGAATCCACCCACCTGACAGTGCCCGGTCCGATTGATGAGGGTGGACCGCTCCTAGCACGGTGCACTGCTCAAATTGCGCCCGAAAGGGGACGTACCATGGATGATCTGGCGACATCCATTGCTCGCTTGGCACTTGATCGGGAGGGGCAACTTTTGGCATCGATTGATCGCGAAAATCGACCGGTATTCTGGCCGTACCAAAATATGCGGACCCAAGCGCAATGGTGACGCCTTCTTGCTCGAGACGTGCCGTGAGTTGGGCAAGGCGCCTCGTCTTTTTCTCGCAGCGAACGGTAAGGGACGCTGCCCCGGGAACAGAGGGATTGAGGAATTGGATCGTCAGGCTACGGGCATAGAGGGCTTGATCAGATTCCGTATGGTCCAGTTGGAGTGTTGTGCTCATGCCTTTATGGAGGATCGCCGCAATGTACCCGCCATTTGGCCCTACGATCACTCGCCAATCCGGCTTGATCTCGACAGTAAAGGCCCTAATCGCTTCGTTTGAAGGTTGATTCGCCGCCTGGACGAGTTCCGTGTCTTGGTCCAGTTGATAGGGTCTGTTGTGAGTGCCAGTCACGGCTTGGCTTCCGCTGCGGAGTGCAAGCGTGCTTGAGCGCGCTTAAATTGGTAGAGCGACTCTGCAGTGAAAAGAGCCAGCGCGACCCAGACGCAGCTAAAACTCACGAGTTGAATCACGGAGAAAGGTTCGCCGAACACAAAGATCGCGAGCAGCAGCGACAGCGTAGGTGCGAGGTATTGGAACAGGCCGGCGATGACAAGCGGCAACCGTATGACGGCGGCTGCAAAGCACATGAGAGGTACTGAGGTTATCGCACCGCCTGCAATAAGCAGTACATCGAGGGACAAATCAGACTGACCGAAGGATAAGGCATCCGTTTGACTTAGGTATAGGAGGTAACCGAGTGCGATGGGTAGCACGAGAAGCGTTTCTAGCGTTAAGCCAGCGACCGCGGGCAGGTTGACTTGTTTTCTAATCAGGCCATAGAACCCAAAACTAAAAGCAAGGGTAAGCGAGATGATGGGGAGTTCACCTAGATCAATGACTTGGATGCTCACCCCCGAAAACGCGATGATCAGCGCGAGCCACTGCACTGGACGGAGCGTTTCTTTGAGGAAGACAAGACCCAGGAAGACGCTCACAAGTGGGTTAATGAAGTAGCCAAGAGAAGTGGCAATGACTTGCCCTTGGGTGACTGCGGTTACAAAAACCAACCAATTAATCGACAGCAGAATAGCCGTTCCAAAGAGAATAACCAGTTGGCGCGTGCCAACGTTTAAGGATCCCATTTGTCGCGTAACCGCGAGAACGGCAAGCAGCAGGACGACCGACCAGACGACGCGGTGAGCAATGATCTCAAACGGGGGAACTTCGCCCACTGCGCGAAAATAAATTGGTGCCAAGCCCCAGATGGTATAGGCGGTGAGGGCGAAGTAGCCCCCAGCCAGTGCGCGCGGTTCGATACCGGTCAGCATGTTATTGCGTGCTCTGGCGAGATGCTCGAGCCAAGCGATGTCATGGAGGGAGATGCTCGTCTTATCACGGAACAATCAAGAGGTCGCCAGACGCTCGAACCGGTCTCGACAAGCGTCGTCTGATTAATTGTGCGGACTCATTCTCTTCAAGCATCCTCGCAGCCATGGCATTGAAAGGAGGGCGGCAGGGATCGGCAACAATGCTCGTTGCACGACCCAGCTTCTTAGCACGTTTGATCAGACGATAGACGTCCATCGCGAGTTCATCCCAGAAGCAGATGTCAGCACCTAAAATCAGATCGAACTCAGCGAGATCTTTCGCAGTGAGTTGGGCAAAGGTTTTCTTTTGGAACTGCATGGTGGCTTCGTTGATTTCTGCGTGCAGGCGTAAGTACGGACCCACAGCAGCGTCTGCGTCGATGCCAGTGACGCGGGCCCCGAACTGTTTGGCACAAAAAATACCAAGCAGTCCCCAGCCGCAGCCAATCTCAAGGACCCTAACTCCGTTTTTTGGGGGGTGCCTTTTGAGATGTTGCATGATCAGAAAGCTGGAATTCCAAAATTTGTTGCCGTGAATAGCGGCATCATGGCCTTCTCGTTTTAGCTTTCGAATCTGAGGGTGGGATGAGTTAAGGATTTTTACGCCTAACGCTTGTCGGTAGGTTTGGGCTGCCATAAAAGCCACCATCAGGGAGGGTTAAAGGAATCGGACAGGAGAATAGCGGATGAGAAAAACGATGCAAGCCAATGCTGGCAAGTGTGAACATTATAACGCCCTCGTTTGGCGGCTAGTTCAGCTAGGGATTAAGGACGGGTTCAGTCATCTCGGTTAAGCTAGAACGGAATTTACAGATAATCCTAGAAGTTGAGTTTTTGCTGAGAGGGGAATTGACAAACCCATGGCTGCAGAGGGTGACCCGCATGACCAAACCCGCATTTGAGAGAAAAAGATGATGGTAAACGGAATTTACTCCTTGATACGCTGGCGTGCATCGTTGCTCATATTTGCGATCGCTTTCTCCTTCGTAGGGGTGTTTGCTAACGAGGGGGAAACTACCGCTATCTTGACCCTTTACCATGACGAGGCAAAGCTCGATGTGGCGGTGACGGGGGTGTTTGACCAGAGCGGGATGGCAGAAGCAACGGTGATTAAAACCATCCGTCCAGATTCGCTCAGCGTGATAGATCCCTCCGGCCAGGCGTTAGTGCACCGGATCAAACTCTCAGAGGATGCGGGTGACTCGGTGCTAGGAACGCTAAAAGGGCAGTCTGCCCGGCTCAATCAGCGGTCCAAGCTTTTTAGTGAAGTAGATGCGGAAGATAATGCAGGCACTATCGTCCAAGATCGACCTATTCTGTTTCAGCGTGGCAATGAGATTTTTCAAGTCGCTTTGGATGAGCTGGTGTTTGAAGAGGGTTCAAACGAGTCCGCGGCCAATCTTGAGATTAGCGGTGGTGTCCCTGATACGCCCTTTAACTTGGGACTCCAATATGAATTATCGGGACTCAGCTGGCGTGCGATATACAAGCTCTTTTTCGATCCCATCCATGGCAAAGCTGAACTTCAAACGCGAGCAATGGTCAGCAATCAGACGCCGTCCTCTATTGTCGTCCGTGAGATGCACATGATTGCAGGGGCGCCCAAACGCCTGCGAGCGCACGAGCCAATGCCCATGCGGGCTCGCGGCATGGTAATGGCCGAAATGTCAGCGGATGAAGGGCTGGACCGGAATATGGAACAGAGTGAGGCAGCGATGTTTCATCGCTTCACTTACGCGGAGCCCGTCAGCTTAGCGCCTGGTGACAAACTCAGCTTACCGCTTCAAATTCATCGGAACCTGCCAGCGGTGATGAGTTACCAATCGGATTATCGACTGAATGTCTATGGAAGGGACGCAACGAGTCAGATTGAGCAACCCTTGACGAGTGTATTGACCCTCGACTTAGCGGATTCCAAGACATCGAGGGGCAAACAGGACATCGTGCTCCCACAGGGCTTGGTGTCGGCTTACGCCATCGGTGGGAGTGCAACAACACTGCTTGGTGAGGATCAGATCCAAGCGAGTAGAGCGCCCAATAAAGTCCCACTAACTCTGGGTCATGCCTTCGATCTTTCTGTGAAAAGGTCGCAAGTCAGTTTCAAGCGACTTTCGGACCGCGTCGTTGAGATTGAGATGGCGCTTTTGGTGCGTAATCGCGGCCAAAAGGTTGCGGGGATCGAACTCATTGAGCGCATTCCAGGTGATTGGCGTTTAATTAGCGTGACTAACGGCGGCGAGAAGCGAGACGCAGGAAGCCTGGTTTTTGATTTATCCCTTGAAGGGAACACAAGTGCTGAGCTCACATATCGAGTGAATGTTCGCCTCTGACGCAAATGCCACCTGCAGACCTCATATCTCAATTGACCCCTGATCCGAGATAATTGGGGGAAAGCCTGCGCTGGATGTCGCCATTGGTCGTAAACTGCGTTTTCTGGATTAAGCGTCATCAAGGGAAGCACTTATGAGTGGAAAGGTCTCCTGGCAGGCGCGGTTTGAATCTGCCCGATCGAACCGCCTGTTTGAACTCTTTATTATTCTCGTCATCATCGCCTCAGCTTTGCTAATTGGTGTTAAGACTTATCAGCTACCTGGCTGGGTGAAACCGCTCATTGATGGTCTTGATTTGCTGATCACGCTGATTTTTCTGGTCGAAATCAGCATTCGATTTCTTGGAGAGCCCCAAAAGAGAGCCTTCTTCCGTAATGGTTGGAACCTATTCGATACGCTGATCGTGTTCATCAGCTTAATCCCTATTGACGATACGGATTCAGCGCTGGTGGCTCGTTTAGTTCGCGTATTTCGTGTTTTAAGGATGGTCAGCATTGTTCCGGAATTAAGATTGCTGTTGAATTCGATAATCTCGGCGCTTCCTCGGTTGGGATATGTGGCTGCACTGATTTTTATCATCTTCTACATCTATGCAGCTGCAGGCAGTCTCTTTTTTGATCGTATTAATCCAGAGCTTTGGGGCAATATTTCCATCGCTATGTTAACCCTGTTTCGGGTGATGACCTTCGAGGACTGGACAGACGTGATGTACGAGACTATGGACGTATATTCCTGGTCTTGGATCTTCTATTTGACTTTTATATTTCTAACGACTTTCGCTTTCTTAAACATGGTTATTGGAATTGTAGTCAGCGTTCTCGAAGAGGAGCAATCAAAGTTAGACACTGAGGATCCCAACCGGACTTCATTGGCAAACCTGAAAGATGAGCTAACAGAGATTAAAACTAGCCTCCGAGCTATCGAACGAAGATTGGATGGAGATGAGAATAGCCCCGGTTAAAGTAGCAGCCCGCCTTCTAGCGAAAGTCGTTAAGGGCGACAAATGTACCCTCGTGTTCGGCGCAAAGCGCCCGCATCAAAATTGAGAATTTGATGCCGGTTTCTTGAAACTGAGGTGGCGCTGCGAACTGGACAGGAAACCCAACGCTGTGAATTCGAACTAGTCGTCTGCCATCATCTCCTTTGCGATTGATTCTGTTGACCGTGTCGAGAACCTGCTGGATGGAACGTCCCGTGAATTCGTCCCCAAATACATATAGCGATATTTTCCTACCCGGCTGATAAAAGGTGGAGATGGCCTTAGTAATGCCCTCTACAGGGCTCGAATTGGAGAAGGCATTCCAATCTCGGAGCCGTGCCAGGATCGATCGTCTTCTCGCGGGCGTGTCAGGGATCCATTCGCCAGCGTATTGAGCAAACATATAGTTGCCCATATCGTTCATGACCTGAATGCCTTTGAGGTTGGGGTAGACCTCAAGGGTCTCTTGAAGCTTTTGAACGACTAGAGGCCACGCGTAATTGAACATGCTCCCCGATGTGTCGATTATAAAAATGACGTATTCAGAATCGACGGGTATGCCGCCAATGGTTTGGTCATCCTCGGCGCGTTGATAATCCTTAAGCAGTGCTTGGAGCTCGGCCGTCATCTGTTGTTTTGCCTGGGCGAGTTGCTCACGAATTGCTTCATCGGCCTCGTCGTTCTTGCTCACTGATGAAATCGCGGCCTCAATATCCGCTTGCTCGGACGTCACGCGCGTTAATTGGTCTATTTCCTCCGCCTTTTGGTCCTCTCGGCGGATCAAGGTGCGGTTTAACAGTAAGGTCTCTCCTTTAAGCTCGATGAGTTCCTCCTGCAACTTCTCAAGGTAACCATTAAGGTCAGTGACGCTCGGATCAATAGTGACGGGATCAAAGACCCTGGTTAGGACCAGAAGCAGAATAACAGCACCGAATCCACAACTAATGACGTCGAGAAACGACAGGCTCACTCCCTCAATATTGCGATCTTTTCTTGGTCTCATGGCCAGTCCTCAGGCGGCGATAAGAATGCACCCCCTGTCATCTGCGCTAGGCGCCAAAATGATGGGCTCGCCATTGGATCTCCCTCCATTGGCAGCAGAATGACGTTGATTGGAATAGTTAGGCTCAGCTTTTCTAGGGCTTCCCCGAAAAGCCGAACTCGACCTGGACCGTCAATATTGCTCCCCCGGGAAGGCCGGTCACCCTGAGTCGGTAATCCGTCAGTGAGTAAGAAAATGTTGTCTGGCATGGGATCCAATTTGGCAATGGACTCAAAGGCGCGGGATAAATTGCTGCCTCCTTTGGGCACGAGTTTATTCATCGCGATGATCGATTCATCGAGTTTTGTTTCGTCTTTCGCCTCAAACCAGCGCCAATCGCTATCAGCACCAAGGGGGGAAGCCTCGGTGTTGAAAGTGACTATTTTGAATTTGGAAGAAGGCGGCATATTGGCCGTAATCCATTCGACTGTGCGCAGGCTCCTTTGCCACTTCGGGCTCGCTATTTGCTCCGACTCACCGAGGTTTCGAAGGCGAATCACGTTCACGATGGTTTCGTCTAGCATGCTGGCCGAGCTGTCCAAGAGGATCAGCATGTAGCGTCCACCCATTCGCAGTCCGGTGAGGTATTGGCGGTCACCTTGCCCCTCGATTTCTCGAAGAGCGATACCTGCTTTCTCAGAGGCTGCAACAGCCGTCTCAAGACTATCGATTTCCTCTTCTAGTTCTTTAAGGGCAGCTTCAAGCTGCAATCGCTCTGTGGCTTGATCTGATTCGCGATTAGTAATGCTATCGAGTTCGGCACGCAGTGCCTCAATAAGTAGCAGAGTTTCTTGGATGGAGGCCTGGGTCGAATCTACCGCTTCGTCAACGAGCGCGAGCGTGTTCCTGAGCTCAACGTGATTGATTTTCTCTGCCTCGATGGCTTGCTCAATACGTTGTGCCTCAGCCTGTTTGGCTGGGTCCCATATAATTCCGGTTGTTTCGGTGCCGTGGTTGATGACAATGTAAATGAGGATGACTGCGCCAAACCCGC
>CAJXDD010000026.1:0-19431 GCA_913052075.1 uncultured Gammaproteobacteria bacterium | reverse complement strand
CGCCTGTATAGAGCGACGAATCCACATCTCGATCTGCTCCGATCTCATCTTGCTTATGCTTCTTATTGAGCAGCCTTTCGGTAAGTAAATCTCGCAAGCGACCCATTCGCTGCAGGTCAGCGACTCGCTCATGCACCATTGACTCACCCATGCCGAATGCATTCGCTTGCACCTCACCCAGCGTTCGATATGGCGCGATGGGGGGAGACTTATTGATTGCGATAGATTGCAGTGGCCTTGGCCCTGTCTCGTGTTCGCGGCCCCAGTTCTGCAGCGCAGTATCGAACGTATCAACACTGCTTAACGCAGCCTCGAAAGCACGGGGTGGCACGGTGAGATCCCAACAGACCACGGTGTTCGAAAAGTGAGGGTGTGCAATCAGCGGCAATATGGCGGTCAGCCCGCGTCTCTCTGGCGGATAATAAGGCGCCACATGGACAAGCGGTCCCTTCCCCAGCGGATACAGCTGGTTGATGACCGCTTGCTTTTGCCTTAACGCAAAATAGAAGTCGAATAATTTCGGCTGCGTGAATTTTACCAGACGAGCCAGGCCAATCGTGGCTTCAATATCCGACAGCGCATCGTGAGCACTCGTATGTTCGATGCCGTTAGCTCGTGCCAAATCAACCAAGGTAAAACTGGGTCGTCCATTGTCCCTCATAGGCCAATGGATTCCATCAGGCCTCAAAGCATAGGCCATTCGCATCAGGCCCAAAATATCCCATCGGGAATTACCGCCCTGCCACTCCCTCGCGTAAGGGTCTCTCAGGTTACGGAACAGGGTTTGACGAACGAACTCATCATCAAAAGATAAGCTGTTGTACCCCACCACACAGGTCTCTGGAACTCCTAAATGACTCAGCAAGAGTGACGTCAGCGCGAACTCCGAACAACCTTCCTTCATCAATGCCCGTGGATCGAGGCCAGTTACTGCCATTGCCCCTGGATCAAGTAGCGCATCTTGAGTCGGCTTGACGAGCTGATTAACGGGCGCCCCCACTGGATTTAAGTCGGCATCCGTCCGTTGGCCCGCAAACTGCAAGATTCGATCATCTATTGCGTTGGTGCCAGAGGTCTCAAGGTCATACCAAAAAAAGGTTGCCGCCATGAATCGATGCCTTCAATCCCCAGACCACCTTACCTATAATGATTTTTCAACGCTACCGTGTGAAACCATGGCAAGAAAAGACCTTTTGTTCCTCATCTTGGGACCTCTCGCTGGCGGCATGTTATTGATTGGGTTGATGAGCAACCAGGTCGACCAAGCGATCGCAATCACTTCAGCCATCACACTGTGGACTGGCATTTGGTGGGTCACTGAACCAATTCCTATTCCTGTTGCGTCAATGTTACCGCTAGCGCTATTTCCAACATTCTCAATTTTAACGCCAGCCCAAGTGGGGGAGGCCTACGGGAGCCCACTAATTCTCCTGCTGATGGCCGGGTTTATTCTTTCTCAAGCCATGGAAAGTAGCGGTGCCCATCGCCGTGTTGCGCTCAATATGGTCAATTTTTTCGGCGGAGTGAGCAGCCGAAGGATTGTGTTCGGGTTCATGGCAGCTGCTTGCGTCCTGTCAATGTGGATTTCAAACACCGCAACCACGTTGATGTTGTTGCCGGTAGCGCTTGCGGTCATTGAGCGATCTCCCGACCCAAAACTCAGTATTCCTTTGTTACTCGGTATCGCTTATGCCTCTAGTATTGGTGGGATTGGTACACCCATTGGCACGCCGCCGAATCTCGTGTTTCGCGAAGTCTATGCGACGCAGGTGGGCGGTGAGATAGCATTCCTAGATTGGATGCTCTGGGGCGTACCCGTTGTCGCTGTCTTCGTGCCATTAGCCGCGGTTTGGCTGACGCGGAATTTATCGTTTCAAGGCAAGATTGAGCTACCCGAAGTGGGACGATGGTCAGTTGCAGAAAAAAGAGTGTTCGCTATCTTTTGTCTGACGGCACTGGCCTGGGTAACTCGAACACAACCTTATGGCGGCTGGTCTGGTGCACTGGGTATTCAAGGCATCAATGACGCAAGCATTGCCATGCTCGCGGTCATTGCTATGTTTTCCGTGCCCAATGGAAATGATGGTCGCCTTCTCAATTGGTCGGCTGCGGCAAAAATTCCCTGGGGCGTTCTTATTTTGTTTGGTGGAGGCATAGCCATAGCGAAAGCCTTTGTTGCCACAGGCCTATCGGGACTGCTCGGTAATTGGCTGTCTGAGCTCGCTACGCTGGATCTCATTATCGTTATCCTCAGCATCTGCGTCACTATCACCTTTTTGACAGAGATCACGAGTAATACTGCGACAACAACCCTTATGCTCCCCGTACTGGCTGCCGCCGCGTTCGCAGCTGATATCCCACCTGAGCTGCTGATGGTACCGGCAGCCATGAGCGCCAGCTGCGCCTTTATGTTGCCAGTTGCAACTGCACCCAATACGATTGTTTTTTCTACTGGTCGTTTTCCTATTAAGACAATGGTTCGCGAGGGGTTCGTTTTGAATTTAGTGGGTGCTGCCGTCATAACCACCATCTGTGTGTCGTTAATCTAGCCCAATGACTAAACGCGAGGGCAAGATGGATCCAATATGAATTCTGCTCACCCCACCTCCCAAATCTATCAAACTTTGGCGGAGAGGCTCATCGGCATATTGCGCGCGTCAATCAGCCTTATATTAATGAGCGTTAACACCCTCGTGTTATGTATTCCGATCTATCTAATTGCGTTGCTAAGAGCGATTTCCTCCGATCGACTGAAGCCGACTTGGACTGAACATGCGATGTCCATTGCCGAACATTGGATCAGCTTCAACAACCTTGTGCTTGATTCATTTCAACGGCTGGACATCCAAGTGGTTGGCCTGGAGGAACTTGATCAGCATGCATGGTATCTCGTCATTGCCAATCACCAGAGCTGGACTGACATCATGATTCTGCAACGGGTCTTCAATCGTAGGATCCCCATGCTGAAGTTTTTTATTAAACAGCAGCTCATTTATGTACCGGTGATAGGCATCGCATGGTGGGTTCTAGATTTCCCAATAATGAAACGTTACTCAGCTGCCATCCTAAAGAAGAAGCCTCACCTGCGAGGAAAGGATCTTGAAACTACAAGGCGATCTTGTGAACGCTTTAAGTTAACGCCTGTATCGGTGCTCAATTTCCTAGAGGGAACTAGGTTTTCCGAGCAGAAGAAATCTAACACCCACTCACCCTTTCAACATTTGCTGAAACCAAAGAGTGGTGGCGCGGCTATGGTCCTGGATGCGCTCTCGGAACGTCTCGACCAGATTATCGACGTTACGCTGGTCTACGAGGAGAAGACGCCCAGCTTCATGGAGTTTTTAATGGGACACAAAGCGCGGATCGTGGTCAATGTGGACACCATCTCAGTAAGCGAGGTCAAAGCATCTACGATGGATTCGGAAGAGAACGTTAATAACCGGAAAACCCATGCTTTTCTCAACGAGCGTTGGTTACGCAAAGATCGCATAATTGGTGAGCTTCTAGAGCATCAGAGCTGATCCTGATAACATTTTCGTTCGATGGAGTCTTCCTTGATGTCCCTCTACTCTGATCATTTTGGCCTGCGAGAATCACCTTTCTCGATTGCACCCAATCCAGAATATCTCTACATGAGCGACCGGCACAGAGAGGCGCTTGCTCATCTTACGTATGGGATTCAGGGAGACGGCGCGTTTATTCTTCTGTCTGGCGAGGTTGGCACGGGAAAAACAACTGTCTGCCGTTGCCTTTTGGAGCAGATGCCCAACAAGGTTGATACTGCATTTATTCTGAATCCCAAGCTTACTTCTCAGGAATTACTAGCTGCCGCTTGCGACGATTTATCGATTTCTTACCCAGAAAATGCGTCCATCAAGACCTTAACTGACTCCATTAATGCACACCTACTTGAGACGCATGCTCGCGATCGGCGAACCATCTTGATCATCGATGAAGCACAAAATCTGTCTATCGAAGTGCTAGAGCAATTACGACTGCTAACTAATTTAGAAACCAATAAACGTAAACTCCTACAGATCATTCTTTTGGGGCAACCGGAGCTACTGCATGTACTAGCCAAACCTGAGCTTCGCCAGCTATCCCAGCGGATTACGGCAAGGTTTCATCTGGATGCCCTTACTAGAGAAGAAGTAACGGCATACATTCGCCATAGATTGGGAGTTGCTGGAGCCAAAGGAAACTTCTTTTCCAAGCGAGCGATCGACCGGATCTTCAAACTCAGTGCCGGGATCCCGCGGGTGATCAATTTGATCTGCGACCGTTCCATGCTCGGCGCCTATTCAGAGGGGGAAATGCAGGTAACTCCATCAATTGTTGATAAAGCGGCGGGCGAAATCCTTGGTCCTAGGGGAACCTCTCCCATGGACTGGCGCCGCATTGCCATTGCCTCAACCACATGTTTGGCATTAATTGCCGGTTACCTCTTATCTGACCTGCTCCGCAAAAACTACCCCCAGGTGCCGACATCAGCCGCCACTCATCAAGACTCTGCCGACTTAGAACTTGATCCGCCTTGGAGCTTCGATGGACCCGACAGTGTTAGTCGTGACGTTGATCCTGCTACTTTCACAACAGGACAAGCGTTGATCACGCCCGATAACATTGCAAATACATCCTCTTTTAATGTTGTTGAGTCAGCCCTAGATGAGCTCAGAGCAGACTCGTTGCAGATTCCCATGGAACGAGAGTCTAATCTGAACGCATCCCAAAGTGCTGAGCAGCTATTGAGACCGCTTACTTCACTCGTCGGACACAGCTATTTCCAATACGCCTTGAACGACTTGCTCAGGCTGTGGGAGTTTGACTTTACCGATCCTGAAACAACCACTTGCGAACTCGCGGCAACCATTGGTCTTCTTTGCTATGAGAACGTCGCCGGCCTGAATGAAATGAACGATTTTAACCGTCCCGTGGTCATTAACCTTAACCGCAGGTGGTTCACTTTAACGAGCATTGATCGCAATAGAGCGACTATTGTCTACGGAAAGCAGACTTTTGATATCCGGGTGAGTGAATTACTCGAGTATTGGAACGGTAACTTCACTCTCCTTTGGCGTGCCCCTCCGGGTTATCAAGTTCCTCTGACCATGGGCGACACTGGACCTGCCGTCGATTGGATCGTGAATCGTTTAGCGATTATCGATGAAATCAAACCACCTCAAAGTCAGGCCTATATATTCGATGGGACACTTGAAGCCAGAGTTCGGCAGTTTCAAATTTCGAGCGGCTTAACTCCCGATGGAATCGCAGGAGTAAAAACCTTAATCAAAATCAATGATAGAGACAGCATTCGCACGCCTCGCCTTTATCAAGAGGCATACTAATGTCTTACATTCTCGATGCGCTCAACAAGTCCGAAAGAGAGAGAACTGAGAATAAGACACCAGGGCTAAATACATTGCACCAACGCGCAGATCGCCAGGAGACGAAAACACCACAGCGATGGCTGATAGTTTTTACATTTATTTTGTCCTTAAATCTTGTGGTTTTGGCAATTTGGTATTTCTCCGACCCCATCAGCCCGGAACATCAAACGAATGTCACGCCTCGATCTAAGCCCTCTGTCTCTGATGTCATCCAAGACCCGATATTCAGCAATCAGGCCTTTGACCGGCCGAAGAACAGTGTAGAAAGGAAGCGGCCAATTTATGAAGAGCAGAAAGCTAGTACCGATCCACTTTCTCCAACTGGTCAAATGAGATTGTCAGAAGGTCCCTCCTCAGGGTCGGAAACCCGCAGCACACGTGTTGACGCACTTGGTCAACTTGCTGCAATACGCTTTTCTTCGCACATATTTGCCGAAGATCAAGACTTGCGAATGGTGGTAGTGGATGGCCAGCGTATAGGCGAAGGGGACATATTGAGAGATGGAATTCGTTTAGAGCAGATCACAGAGACAGGCGTCATATTCGAGTATCAGGGAGAGAGTTTCCCAATCGACGTATTGAATCAATGGGCTGACTAACAAAGTGCGACTAAGCTGGCTCAGACCAGTCCTATCCTTAACCCGAACATTAGTTCTGACTAAAATTAGAGCCTACTAAATCCCAAAGTAACGATAGTGCTCAAAAGTCCTCGTAATGGACTGAAAACCAGATCTGTAGTTCCATTTGGTCAAGCATTTATCAACATGCGCGATGAGCCTAAAGCAAACACCTTACAACGCAAACAGACTCATTCTCAGTTGTTTCCGTAAGAGCACCTATCTTGGGTTTACTCAACTGGCACGGTCTTCAACGTTTGTATCTGTCGTTTCATTTCAAGCATGTCAGTGTTATTTCGAGCGCGATACTCCAGGTTCGACCTAATGTCTTCACGGGCATCACCAAGCTGCTGGGAGACAAGATCTAACTTTCGACGACTCTTCTCAAATGCATCTACTTGGTCTTGCAATTGTTTACGGAGTAACGCGATTTGTGTTGTCTGATCATCGTTCTCTATTGCTAGCGTTTTCTTCAGCCCAACCATTTCTTTACTTAATGATCCAAAGCGGTCCCCTAAACCACCCACCGTGCTCGCAATCGGGTCAAGTTGCGCGTTTAACTCCATGACGGTTGTATCAAGGCTCTTTTCAAGCGCCTCGATCTTAGGTCGGTTCTGCCGATATGCCACCGCCCAAAGTTTATCGATTTCGCTGACGTTAGTGCCCAGCTGCTCTTGCATAGATTGGAGTGTTAACGATACGTCGGTCCCCGTTGCCGAGAGGCGATCTTCAAGTTCCTGAATACTACGCTGGCTCTTGCCAAGAAGTACATTGGATTCATCAAGCTTCATTTGGACTTGGTACAAGATATACCCTCCAACCCCCATAACAACTACCATCAAGAAGATGATAAAGACCAGAATTCCATTGAAGTTGCTCTGCTTTGGAATCTCCGCTCGATTACTCCGACGATAAGTAGAACGATCATCACTGTATGTGCGAATGGATGGCAGTTCATTCAACCGTGAATCGCCTTCCGCCCCCCCCAATACGGTGTCTTCTCCTGACTTTGGTACCGGTTGATCTTCTCGGGGATGATCGCTCATGACAGTCTCTGCTTGCTTGATTAGATTTTACTAGAGCCAAAAAATTGGGGCCTTGACTGACCCCAATTTTATCGCTTTTTCACTAACGGGTCGCCGGAGAGCTAGAGAGCCAAGCGATTTAACGCACAGCTCTGCTCACCGGTCGTCCAGAGGTTACAGGAACTTCATCAGACCCCAGAGAACCAGCGTCAAGCCAAGTCCACAGTGAATCACCCCGGCAACAGACGTCATAGGTCCTTGTGACCCTTTCAACGCGTTAATCTCTAGTAACAAGATGATGGCAAACACAGCAACCAGACTCACAGTAGTTGCACCATCCAACAGCGGAACTGTACGTGCATGTGCCGATGAGCCCATAAAGAACAACATGGGGATAGAGAAAAGCGTATTAGTTCGGGAAGCCAGGGCTGCCTTGGGTGCAGCGGCAGCGGCCTCAGCTAACGCCTCGCCACCAGCAGCAACCTGTTGTGCTGAGGCAATCACTATTTTCTGATTAGGCCAGATGACAAACCATACGTTGATCGCCATTAAAGTTCCTAGCGTTGCGCCAACCACAATGTCATAACTTAGAGCCGCACTGATTTGATGCAAAAGAACCAGACCGGTCAAGAACGTGAACGCAGCACCCCACCTAAACCACCAAAGGGCACGGGGAACTAGTTTTTGAATAGCGCCGGCACGATGATCGGCTTCTGCTTCTTTGAAATATTCAGTCTGAACAAAGTTGAAGTAATACAGTAACCCGATCCACACGATCCCGAACAGAAAGTGTCCCCAACGCCACAAATAGTCCAATTGTTCCATTAGTAATCCTCTCTTTAAACCCATACTCAGCATGCTTGCTCTTTGGTCAAGCTTCGCCTGACCCGGGCACCATGGTATCTCAATCATCCAAGCGAATACAGAGATGGCGGAGCTGAGTCGCGAGATCTATCCGTAACTCAAACACTCGCCTTAATTGTCGTTCTACCTATCAAAACGACCACGCAATGTATCTCTCCTAGACAATAGCCTTGATTTATTCTGGCGAGACAGTGAGACAAATTTTAACTACCCTTAGTACTAACTCTATCGATTCTTGCCGGTGAAGCGATTCGTTCCTAACATGGCACTTGAGGAATTTGGATACGAACGCCTCCAGTCAGCGAGCTCAACAACTTTTTAGTAGATAAGACACACCTAAAAAAAACCCCGCTGATGCGGGGTTTTTTAGTCCAGCTGGAAAACTCTTTACATCATACCGCCCATACCGCCCATACCACCCATATCGGGCATCGCTGGCGCAGCCGGCTTGTCTTCCACGATTTCTGTCACCATACACTCGGTTGTAATCATCAAACCTGCTACCGAAGCAGCAGCTTGCAATGCTGTACGTGTAACTTTGGCGGGATCAGGAATACCGAAGTCGATCATGTTTCCATACTCGCCGCTTGCAGCATTGAATCCTTCATTACCGCTGAGCTGTTTGACTTTATCAACTACAACGGATCCCTCCGCGCCCGCATTTTCAGCGATCTGACGAATCGGAGCCTCCATAGCACGACGACAAATGCTTATACCAACATTTTGATCTTCGTTGTCACCTTCCATTCCCTCAATCGAGGTCAGTGCGCGAATCAGAGCAACACCCCCACCGGCAACAATACCCTCTTCAACAGCAGCACGCGTTGAGTGAAGTGCGTCTTCTACGCGAGCTTTTTTCTCCTTCATCTCCACTTCAGAGCCGGCGCCAACCTTGATTACTGCCACTCCACCCGCAAGCTTCGCCACTCGCTCTTGCAGCTTCTCTCTATCGTAGTCTGATGAAGTTTCCTCAATCTGGGTGCGAATTTGCTTAACCCGCGCTTCAATGTCACCCGAATCACCAGCGCCGTCTACGATAGTCGTATTCTCTTTCGTCACAGAAATCCGCTTGGCCTGTCCGAGATCTTCGAGCGTTGCACCCTCAAGCGACAAACCAACCTCTTCAGAGATCACAGTGCCACCCGTCAAGATAGCGATGTCCTGAAGCATTTCTTTACGACGGTCGCCGAAGCCAGGTGCTTTAGCCGATGCTACTTTCACGATCCCTCGCATGTTATTCACAACGAGCGTTGCAAGTGCTTCGCCTTCCACATCTTCAGCGATGATCATCAGTGGGCGGCTAGACTTCGCGACGGCTTCCAGAATTGGCAACATGTCACGGATGTTTGAGATTTTCTTATCGAAGAGCAGGATATAGGGGTCATCAAGCTCAGCACTCATGTTGTCCTGGTTATTGATGAAGTAAGGAGATAAGTACCCTCGATCAAACTGCATGCCCTCAACAACGTCTAGTTCATTCTCTAGACCTGAGCCTTCCTCAACGGTGATGACACCTTCCTTGCCCACCTTTTCCATGGCCTCCGCCAGGATATCGCCAATTTGAGTATCACTGTTTGCACTGACGCTACCCACCTGTGCTATGGCTGTTGAATCAGAGCATGGCACTGCCAGTGCTTTGACTGCCTCGACAGCCTCCGCAACGGCTTTATCGATACCACGCTTCAGATCCATAGGATTCATACCAGCAGCTACGGCTTTCAATCCTTCGTTCAAGATTGCCTGAGCCAATACTGTTGCGGTGGTCGTACCATCACCTGCGACATCTGAAGTCTGAGAGGCGACCTCCTTGACCATCTGTGCACCCATGTTCTCGAACTTATCTTTCAGCTCGACTTCCTTCGCTACAGACACACCATCTTTAGTGACGGTAGGTGCGCCAAATGACTTATCTAGAACAACATTACGACCTTTAGGGCCCAGCGTGACTTTAACGGCGTCTGCGAGTGTGTTCACACCGTTTAGCATCCGCTGCCTGGCAGAATCTCCAAATTTCACATCTTTAGCTGTCATAACTATTTAATCCTTAATTACTTGTTTTGATCTTCGCGCAAAAACGAGGGATTTATGGCGGTTACTCAATGACGCCAAATACCTCGCTCTCGCTCATGACCAGCAGTTCCTCACCGTCTATCTTCACGGTGCTGCCTGCATATTGGCCGAACAGCACCTTGTCGCCGGCTTGCAGATCAACAGTTTGCACCGTGCCATTGTCCAGTTTTTTTCCAGGTCCGACCGCCAATACCTCGCCCTGAGAGGGTTTTTCTGCTGCGGAACCAGGAAGAACGATACCTCCAGCGGACTTGGTTTCCTCTTCGAGACGACGTACTACGACCCGATCGTGTAAAGGACGAATATTCATTCTTATCTCCCGATTAAGACTTCCCGACGCGTAGTCGGCGTTTTCTCTTTCCAAGCCAACGCCCTATTTTTCGGCCGGCTTTAGCTTGGCACTCTCCCTAAAGGAGTGCTAATAATAGGGTCACTTTTAGCAGAGTCAAGGGTGGACTGTTAAAAAAAACAAGCGAAGAGAAGCCATCAACGTGAACTCAACCAATCCTTTACCTAACGCTATGGCACTGAAAAACCGAAGATTTGAGAGTGTTATTCAAGTGATCGCGGCCATTCCTGTTGGACGGGTTGCCACCTATGGTCAAATTGCTGAGGCAGCGCAGCTGAAAGGGCTCTCAAGATGGGTAGGCAAAGTCCTTAGTCAACTTCCAGCGGGGACATCTTTACCATGGCATCGCGTTATTAACAGCGCTGGCAGAATCACCAATCCAAATCGTGACGAACAGACCCGCCGCTTAATTGCAGAGGGCGTTATTGTCAACGGGGACCGAGTGTCCCTCGCGAGATTTCGCTGGACCCCCCAAAAGGTCTCTGACGAATCGCCCAAATCGTGAGCGCAATCGCCGGCAGACCGAGGATGGCCGATCCTACAAAAAAACCAAAATAGCCCAACGCATCCACTGCTATGCCAGAAAAACCGCTCATCAATTTGCCTGGCAACGTCATTAATGAACTAAACAACGCGTATTGCGTCGCCGTGAATTCCCGCTGCGTCAATCCCGAAAGATAGGCAACAAAACTTGTCGCTGATACACCGCCACTTAGATTATCGAGACTAATAACAATCGCCAGCAAACGGAGATCCGCCTGCTGTTCCGCTAAAAACGCGAACATGAGGTTGGTTACCGCGACCAAGAACGCCCCTCCCAGCATCGTTTTCAACACACCAAAGCGAACGACCAGAAGCCCGCCCAGGAAAGCACCAAAAATAGACATTCCGAACCCTAGCCCTTTAGCGATGCTTGCGATTTCGGCCTTCGAATACCCTTGATCGAGATAGAAAGGGTTCGCCATCACCCCCATCACAATATCGCTCAACCGATACAGCGAGACCAATGCAAGAATTGCCCAGGCTGCAGCGCCGTAGGCCGTAAAAAAAGAGGTAATCGGTGCAACAAACAATTGTTTAAAGTAACCAATACTTCTTGCTCGCCAATCGCTCTCGGATGGGGCGATCGTCACTCCGAGCGATGTGTTGACAGATTCCTTCTGCCCACGCGACGCAGGCTCTGAAACCAACAGGGTCGTAATGAGCCCTACCCCCATCATCAAGCCACAACTCAGATAAGCCAGCGACCATTCGCCGAAGTCGGCAATCAGCAGTGCACCCGCGCCAGAAGTCAGCAGGGCAACTCGGTATCCTAGAATGTACATCGCTGACATTGCGGCTTGATTTTCGTTGTCAGCCGCTTCAATTCGATAGGCATCCACCACAATATCTTGGGTCGCCGATGAGAATGCAGTCGCGCACGCAAGCACTGCAATCCAGCCAGTTTGGTGAGCACTGACTTGGGACAACAAAATCAAACTAGCCGCGACTGCAACCTGAGAAATCGCCATCCAGGCTCTCCGATGACCGAGCCATCCGGTCAGCAAAGGGATGCTGGTGCGGTCAACCCAAGGAGCCCAAACGAATTTAAGGGAGTAAAACAGCCCCACCCAGGCAAAGAACCCTATCGTGGTGAGATCCACCGACGAGTCTCGAAGCCATGCCGTTAATGTCGAGAAGACCAACAAATAGGGCAAGCCAGACGAGAACCCTAAAAACGCTAGCGCCAGCGTTGTGGGGCGGAGGTAGACTGTGAATCCCTCTCGCCAGGTCCCGGGCGATTTATCGGTCGCGATGCTCATGATCGAATTAAACCATGGTTAGTTCTTGAGCCGTGAGATTCATGTATCCGTCCTTGTCATCCAGTAGGCCTAGCATTAGCAAAAAACATCGATTTGCCCGGGTTAACACTAAGCCCTCGGGCCGTAAATCACGTACACTTTCCTGGTTTCAAATTTCGAGCGACTCATGGGCAAGCGACTGACGAAGATATACACCAGGACCGGAGACGGCGGTGAGACAGGCTTGGGAGACGGGTCGCGAGTTCCCAAAACTCACGCCCGCGTAGGCGCGATGGGTGACATCGACGAATTGAATGCACACCTTGGACTCGTCAGCGAACACCTCAAAAGCACCGCTGTAGAGGCGCTCACCGACTTGGCCCCTTTCCTTGATCGTTTGCAACACAGAATCTTCGACTTGGGCGGAGAAGTCTCGATCCCTGGTTTCCAACTCATCCATGATCATCATGTTGATCGAATCGAGACCGAACTCGATCAGATGAATAATGAATTGGCGCCGCTCGAGAACTTCATTATCCCCGGGGGGTCTGTGTTGATTGCGCAATGCCATGTGGCCAGGAGTGTTTGCCGAAGAGCGGAGAGAAGCTTGATTCAGTTGGGGGAGTCAGACACTGTGAATCCGCCCGGGCTTCGATTTCTCAACCGCTTGTCTGACTTTCTGTTCGTCCTTGCTAGATACTGCGCATTGAAAACCGAGCAACCTGAGCACTTATGGCAAAAAGACGATGAACCGTCGGCAGGTTAGGCAACCGCGCGGCATCAGAACTAAGCGCCCCTTCCCTATCTAAACTAGCTACTGAGCGTGGATCATTCAGTATTGACTGGGTCAGAGGGTCACTCGAACCATACTACCTGCAACTGTTACTGACCAACAGCCGTCCACCAACAGCGTGAAAGCTTGTCTACCCAGCTTTTATCGGATCAAAGCATTACAGGGCAAGATAACGAACATCTTCTAGTTGCTCAGCCAGTCCGGCTAGGAACCGAGCGGCCTCTGCTCCATCGATGGCTCTGTGATCATAGCTGAGCGCCAACGGTACGATGAGGCGTTTCTTTAACTCATCGTTCACATAACGGGGCTGCCACTTAGCCCGAGCAACGCCAAGTATGGCCACCTCCGGGGGGTTGATGATAGGCGTGAACCCCGTTCCACCAATGCCACCCAAACTAGAGATGGTAAACGTCGCGCCCTGTAGCGATTGCGGCATGAGTTTTTTTGATCGCGCCTGCTCGGCCAACTCGGCCGCTTGCTTGGCGATCTCCGTAAGCCCCAGCTGATCAGCACTTTTGATGTTGGGCACAACCAGCCCACCTTCTGTCTCAACAGCGATGCCGATATTAATGAAGTCCTTGAATATCCACTCCGTAAAATCTGGGCTCAAGGAGGCATTGAACTGAGGAAAACCTTTCAGGCTCAATGTTACTGCTTTAACGAAGAAAGCGAGCGGCGTCACCTTTGTTTCATGGCCTCTTCGTTGATTCAGTGTTTTGCGAAAATCCTCGAGGTCAGTGATATCTGCCTCGTCGAAATGGGTGACATGCGGGATAGTGACCCAGCTCTCATGCAAGTTCCTTGCACTCAGCTGTCTGATCTTCGGCATAGGTACAGAAGTAGTCGCACCGTACCGAGAGAAATCAGGGAGTGGCCTCGCAAGCAGACAGCTCGGGCCAGCATTCTCTTGGTTCGAAGGCTCCTTTAGCCGCGCCCGCACATGGCGCTGTAAATCTTCTTTGAGGATTCGGTTATGAGGCCCAGATCCTTCCACCTCATGAAGTTGGATTCCAAACTCCCTGGCAAGCTTTCTTACCGCTGGGCCGGCGTGTACGACTAACGCCTCGCGAGGCTGCTCTGGCTCGGACACTCGACGTGGAGGGTCGTCCTCATTTTCGCCACCAGTGTTTGCACTCTCCAACTCTGATTTGGTAGTTCTACCTGACTCAGCATCACCGATGGTTGGCGCTGTTTTCTCAGCCTCCACTAACACCGACGCCTCAGAACCACCTCGATCAACAGCAGATTCATTAGCTGAGCGCTGCACGGCTGTTTTTAGCTCAATCAGGGCATCACCTGAGGCTACTTCAGTCCCGACCTTGACCAAGATGGCAGTAATCTCACCATCCATTTCGGGCGTGATCTCTAGACTCGCTTTCTCAGACTCCAAAACCAAAATAGCCTGGTCGGCTAGCACCTGATCGCCAACTGCGCAGAGACACTCCGTGACTTCCGCACGCTCGATATCCCCAAGATCGGGAACACTGACTAGTACTACGTCGATCTGGCTAGATTCCACGGAGGTGGTTGATTGCTCGCGCGATGACTCATCAGCGGCCGAGGCATCGTCTTGCTCTCGTTCTTTTGCCGGCACGCTATAGGGAAGCGCAGTATCTTGCTCGACGGCTAACTCCGTTTGGTCGATAACCTCTGCCTCGGGGGTTTCGATCTCAATGAGTGGCGCGCCAGTGACCACTCGGTCACCCATCGACACTATGACGCTGCGGACCACGCCGGCCATTGTCGACGGAATTTCGACGCTCGCTTTATCTGACTCCAGCACCAGCAGGGATTGGTCTTTGTCTACTCGCTCACCTGGCGCCACAAGCAACTCTACGACTTCAACGTCATCGACCTCGCCCATATCTGGCACTTCGATGATGACTCTGCTCATTACATGCTCACCGGGTTTAACTTATCGGCATCAATATTCCAAGCGCTAGAGGCTGATCGTAAGGTTTCGCTATCAATCACTTGCATCTCATGTAGCGCATAAAGCGCGGCATGCGCAATGTGATATCGGTCAACCTCAAAAAAATGACGAAGCCGAGCTCTTGTATCACTTCGACCAAATCCATCCGTACCGAGCACCACATAAGGCGATTCGATCTGGCTTCTAATTTGATCGGCGTAGAGTCGAACATAATCAGTGGCGGCAATAACTGGCCCAGCACGGCCATCTAGGCAGTCGCTCACATGGGACTTTCTGGGCGGCTCACTAGGATGCAAACGATTCCATCTTTCCACATCGTCGCCTTCCCGTTTTAGTTCGTTGAAGCTGGTGACACTCCAAATATCTGCTATGACCCCACACGTTTCTTCGAGAAGTTCAGCCGCTGCCAGCACCTCTTGAAGAATGGCGCCTGAGCCGAGCAACTGCACTTTCTTTTTCGATCGCTTTCGCGACGCCTCTTTGAGCAAATACATGCCCTTACAGATGGATGCTTCTACCCCCTCTGGCATCTCAGGCTGCGCGTAGTTTTCGTTCATTAACGTGATGTAAAAAAACTTGGCTTCTTTATCGACAAACATGGTCTTCAGACCATGCCGAATGATGACCGCAAGTTCATAAGAGAACGTGGGATCGTAGGTCACGCAGTTGGGAATAGTTCCAGCGAGCACGTGACTATGGCCATCTTGATGTTGGAGCCCTTCCCCGTTCAGGGTTGTGCGACCCGAGGTGCCTCCTAACAGAAACCCTCTCGCACTCAAATCTCCAGCCGCCCAACAGAGGTCCCCCACTCGTTGAAACCCAAACATCGAGTAATAAATGTAGAAAGGAACCAGCGTTTGCGCATGGGTTGAGTATGAGGTCGCGGCTGCCAACCACGCAGAGAAGGCGCCACCTTCATTAATCCCCTCTTCCATGACCTGACCGTGCCGGTCTTCTCGATAGACCATCATCTGGCCCGTATCGACCGGCTCATACAACTGACCCACGCTGGAGTAAATGCCAAGCTGACGGAACATACCCTCCATCCCAAAGGTTCTAGCCTCGTCCGGCACGATAGGCACAATCCGCTCGCCAATGTTGGGGTCTTTCACCAGAATTTGAAGCAGACGCACAAATGCCATCGTGGTTGATATTTCGCGTTCGCCCGATCCTTTCAACAGTGCCGAGAAAGCGTCGAGTGGAGGCACCTCTAGTGATTCGAAGTCGCTAATACGACTAGGAATAGGCCCGCCCAGTCGATCGCGACAAGCTTTTAGATACCGTATTTCTGTCGAATCTTCGGGTGGCCGGTAATACGGGACCTGCTCAAGATCTTCATCCGGGATTGGCAAATCGAAACGATCCCTAAAGCCCTTCAGTGCCTCAAGATCTAATTTTTTCACAGAGTGCGTGTAGTTCTGGGCCTCACCCGCTGGCCCCAAGCCATACCCTTTGACCGTTTTCGCCAGAATAACCGTCGGCTGAGCTTGATGGCGCACCGCGGCAGCATAGGCAGCAAACACCTTGTAAGGATCGTGACCCCCTCTATTCAATTTCGACAACTGCTCGTCGCTCATGTCAGCGACGATTTCCAGCAGTTCAGGATATTTGCCAAAAAAGTGCTCGCGGACGTAATCGCCTGAATTACTCTTATAATTTTGATAATCACCGTCGACAGCCTCATCCATTCGCTGTTGGAGCAGGCCGCTTTTGTCGCGCTCGAATAGCGGATCCCACTGCCTGCCCCAGACGACTTTAATGACGTTCCAGCCAGCCCCTCGAAAAACGCCTTCAAGTTCCTGAATAATTTTGCCATTGCCCCGAACCGGACCATCGAGTCGCTGCAAATTACAATTGACGACGAAGATGAGGTTATCGAGCCTCTCTCGTCCGGCGAGTGAAATCGCACCCAGTGATTCGGGCTCATCCATCTCTCCATCGCCAACAAAACACCAGACCTTACGATCATTCGCTTCTGTCAGTCTGCGGTTCTCTAGGTACTTCATGATGTGCGCTTGATAAATCGCCTGTAGCGGTCCGAGCCCCATAGAGACTGTTGGGAATTGCCAGTAGTCGGGCATTAGCCAAGGATGCGGATAACTCGATAACCCATTGCCGTCGACCTCCTGCCTAAAGTGATCGAGTTGGTCCTCAGTCAGCGATCCTTCCAGAAAAGACCGAGCGTAGATCCCGGGGGCGCTGTGCCCTTGTATATAAAGTAGGTCTCCGGGCCGCCCAGGCTGATTACCGCGAAAAAAATAATTGAACCCGACATCGTAGAGCGTGGCCGACGATTGGAAAGTGGAAATATGGCCGCCCAAGGTACTGTCTTTTAGGTTTGCTCGCATCACCATGGCCATGGCATTCCAGCGAATGAGACTGCGAATACTACGTTCGATGAACAGGTCACCCGGCATCCGGGCTTCCCGGTGCACGGGAATCGTATTCCGGTAGGGAGTCGTCATAGCGAATGGGAGCTGTGATCCATGCTCAGTGACTTTGGAGGCCAGCATTTGAAGCAAGTACTGGGCTCGTTCAACGCCTTGACCGTCGACCACCGACGCCAACGCGTCTAGCCATTCACGGGTTTCTTCCGGATCAATGTCGCTGGTGTGCTCGGACTGATCGCTTTGCACGATGTGGTTACCTCCTCACTCTGGCCTGAGGAAACGAATCTCGCTAATTATAGGACGCTCTCTCGATCACGCCATGATTTAGCGCGTTACAAAGGGCCGAAACGCCGCCCAATATTCTAGCAACCGGCTGGCTGATGTCGCTTGCAGGAAATTCAACGAGACGTGCCGTGGGTAAATGCGTGCGCCACATCTCGATCCACGGGTCTTTTTGATTCGCTTGTGAGACGGTAACGATGACATTTGGCTGAGCGCCAATCACTGCTTCGAGCGATACGGGCGCGACCGAAAGCGGTGCATCAGCAAAGATGTTATCCACTCCACAAATCGCTAACGCTTGCCCCATAAAGTGATCGCTATTCACCGTAAAAAGTCGCACGTCTTGTATTTGCATAAATACCCGCTGACCAGACCAAGGGTTTTGCTCGCTCAGTTCTTCTAACTGCCGCTCAAACCGACTGGCTATCACCTCTGCGGCATCGACTTTGTTCAACACTGCACCGAGTCGCCGATAGGAATCACCAATGGTGGACAGTCCCTCTGAGCCAATCAAAACCACAGGGATACCCATGGAGCGAAGCGTGCGAATCGCCCTGGGGACGCCTCCTTCCCAAGCGAGAATCAAGGTTGGATTAAGCGACACGATAGCCTCCACATTTAACTGGAAGGCATCCCCGACTCGCGGTAGTGACTTGGCTGAGGGTGGTACGTTAGAGAATTGTGACACCCCAACGAGCGAGGCGCCAAGACCAAGGTCAAATACTATTTCGGTAAGATGAGGCGAAAGCGTGATAATTCTTTGAGCCATACGCCTCTGGGTCGATTTCTCTTCACCAAGACCAATGGCGCACCAAGAGGTGCCCATCAACAAGAGCAACAGTGTGATTAGGAAACCGTTTCTGGTATTTTTTTTTGTTCCCATTGGATGCCTCGTGCCACTTCAGTCGCAAAAACGTCGGTTCAAGCTAAGCTGAGCCCGCTTAACTGACTCGATAGCGTTTGACGTTTGATTACCCAATTCGGATCGATCCATCCCATCACGGGCTTACATCGCTCGAACAAAGGCTGGGGCCGCATAAGGATTGACTCCACCTCCCGAGCGCCTTCTTTCTCGATCGAAGCCCTGTAGAGGCATCAGTCTCGGCTCCTCGCTCATAAGGCATTGATTGCACTAGCCAACTAAGAAAACACAATCTCGAACAACGCAGCCATCCCGGCCCAACCAAACAGTAACCGATTGAGCAGTCGCTCGGCAGGATCGTCCGCCGACCGCCCCTCGGCTCCGGGACCACGATGTTGCACTTGCTCCCAAACCGACGCGAGGGAAACCTCTAAATCAACTTGCCAGGTCTCAAGCGATTGCAGGAACAGTGTCCAAACCACACCAAACCCGCGCCAAAACACGATCACGAAAAGCGACACCCTTAAAGCGAGGGAATCGAGTCCAGGAAGCACCTGCTCAAGTCTTGTCATTAATTCGCCGCCCACTTCTCTGCGTTGATAGTGAGATACAAACCACCCGTGTAATCGCCAAGCCACAACAGCCCAAATACCCAGCACTAGTAACAGCAAAAGCGGCGCGAAGAGCTCGCGATGGAGGGAACACATATGGTGAACCAGACCATAGTCTGAACGCGAGTCATCGAGGTCTGGGGAGTTGTCGCTCGCCACAATATGCTGATCCAGGAATGGGCCAGAAGGGGCCGATTCGATGGCAATCAGCACCAGTAGCCCTGTTAGGATGAACGCGGGGAAACCCATCAGTAGATCATCCAGGGCGAGCGCTAACAGAAACACGAGTGCCGAGGGCAAAAGGACCCAACTCACATACGCTTGGGCGCTTGGTTCACTACCGAGCCTATCGGATACTACTGCCGTCCACTGATCGCCTCCCCACGACGCAAGAGGGAGCGTTTGCCACCAAAATCGCTGCGCCACGAGCAACACAATGATGATCAAAAATTCCATACGTTGGTGCT
>CAJXDD010000025.1:0-19678 GCA_913052075.1 uncultured Gammaproteobacteria bacterium | reverse complement strand
TTGCCAACCGCATGCGCGACCAACACGATTTATGGCACGTGCTCACTGGCTATGGGCGAGATACGTTTGGTGAAGCTTGTTTACTCGCATTCACTTACGCACAAACCAACAATCGCGGCATCGCTTTTATCGCGCTAGCAGGCATGTTCAAACTGAGCCGTGCGATCGGGGGAAGCGTTCCCTCCGCCATGTGGCAAGCCTACCGAACTGGCAAGCGTGCAAGCTGGTTACCAGCGGAAGACTGGGAATCACGGCTGGAGCAACCCCTTGAGGCCGTGAGAGAGGAACTCGGAATCACGCCTCCCGAAAGATATCGAGAGGTGCTTCAGGCGCTTCCTGCGGCTGCCTAAACGCAGACACCCTTTCCATGTGACTGTGCGGAGAATCGAAGTCACATAGGAGATTTATTGTGGCGGACGGGGTTATCCGATCTGACTAGGCCCTGCGCTTCACCTTCGCGGCCCCTGCGCTTCATTGTTAGGGAACTCAGTTTTTGATCGCGCTCGCATCACATCAAAGCTACTTTTCACTTGCACGACCTACCCAATCAGATTGTCAAATAGGCTAAACCACGGATTGTTGCGAAATTTGAAGCGATAGTTTAGTGAGATTAATAAATGCGTGATCTTGAGAGATGACACGTAACTCGTGTGGAGTCGACCACGTTTTACCGTGCTGCCCATCGCACGCACAGCACCCGTGGGATCTAACTACCGGAACGAGCAAAGTATTGTGCTGGCCATGAGGCTAGGGGCGTCAAGAAACGATGCCTTGACTAACCCTAATTCGCGCTTGCACCGTATCCGTACCGTTACCTATCCTAGCCTGCTCTTGGGCCCCCACTACTAGAGCAAACCAATATGCAACAGCCTCCTGTCGAGTTTGATCAATCCGCATCTGGATCCCCGACCTTTAGTGTCGCGAATCCTAAATTCCTCGACCGGTTGAGCTTCAACTTCAAACAGCGTCAAAACATCCAGAAGGCTATGCAATCGCGGTACGAGCAGTATGGCGCGGTGGTGCGTAGCGGATTTCTCGGCTTCGAACTGACTCAACTCTTTGGCCCAGAATGGAACCAGGTGGTTTATCAAAATCGCGATGGTCTTTTTTCAAGTGAGGAAGGGTGGGAATTCGTACTAAAGCGTATTTTCCCTGGATCGGTGATGGCGATGGATGGTACGGATCACCTCTACCAGCGCCGGATCATGTCTCAAGCATTTAAGAAGCCAAAACTGGTCGCTTACCTTGAAACCATGAATCCAGTGGTGGACCAAGGTCTGGGGGACTGGCTGACCGAGGGCCAAGAGGCGGCGCCTTCATTTTTGGTATTTCGAGCAATCAAATCGCTCACGCTCGATCTTGCTACCCGGGTATTCATGGGCGTGGAACCGAACGACACTGCCGACAAAATGAACCAGGCCTTCATTGATGCGGTGGAAGCATCCATGGCACCGATTCGCTACCCGATACCGCCCTTTCAAATGTGGCGCGGAGTAAAAGGTCGTGCATTTCTGGTAGATGCTTTTCAGAAAATCTTGCCAGAAAAACGAGCAGCGAACACACCTGACTTCTTCAGCCAATTTTGTCATGCGGAAAGCGATGAAGGAGAGAGGTTCAATGATCAAGAAATTATTGACCACATGATTTTTTTGATGATGGCGGCCCACGATACAACGACTAGCACATTAACCAGTATGATCTACCTACTCGCCAAATACCCTAGTTGGCAAGATGAGTTAAGAGAGATATCACGCGCGATCGGTCACCCCTTTCTCAGCTTTGATGAAATCGCTGAACTCGAGACCTTTGAATGGGTCATCAAAGAAACGCTTCGAATGGTACCGCCACTACCGACCATGCCGAGACGCGTCCTCAAGGATGCACACATTATGGGGATTGACTTCAATAAAGGATCGTTCGTCTCGGTATCTCCAGCGCACACCCACTTCATGAAGGAGTATTGGGCTGAGCCAGAAACCTTTAATCCTAGGCGCTTTGACCCGACCAGTGGCGAGAAGAGGCATCCCTACCAGTGGATTCCTTTCGGTGGAGGCGCACATATGTGCGTGGGCCAACACTTCGCCACGCTCCAAGTGAAAGCAATCCTGCATCAACTCTTGCTGAGGTACCGCTGGACAGTACCCGAGAGCTACACCATCCCCTACCAGCTCATGCCCATCGCCAAACCAAAGGACGACCTACCGGTTTTACTCACGCCTGCCTAGCACATAGCTAATAGCGCGAATAACTTGCGATTAAGGTGCCTGGAAGCTCTAATTAGGCAATAAAAAGCCCTCCGAAGAGGGCTTTTTCGATGGTTAGTCATCCCTTCACGAGACGACTAGTTGAACTCCCGCTTAGAAGGATGCTGAGATCGTGAAGCCATAGGTTGCTGGCTCATTCCACCAACCACGAGTTGTGATCGCACCAATGGTACCCCACCGCTCTTCACGCTCATCGGTGAGGTTACGTCCCCAAAGCGTCGCTTGATAATTACTCCATGAGTAAGCAAGCGTCGCATTCAGGTTAGTAATACTGTCGAGCGTCCCCTGGGGGAAGTTTGACGAGTTGGTTTCCATGTTATCGCGGTAGCGATAAGAAAGCCGAGCTTTCAAATCTCCGTCACCAATTTGCATTGTGTAAGAGGTCGTCACGCCCAGCGTATTTTCAGGAATATTCCGGGGTACGAGCCCAGAGTTATCGGTAATCTCACCGCTTCCCGTCAGATCAGCGAGATAATCCGCGTACTCAGCAGACAGATACCCGTAGGTCACCATCATGTCCCAGGCCTCGTTGAAGCGGACCATTGCCTCCAGCTCAACACCCTCCATCTCAAGAGACGACGCATTACGCACGACGGTTGCAACATTTGCCGTACTTATAGGAATCAAAATAGACTCTTGTTTGTCATCGTAATCAGATCGGAAAATTGCGCCGTTAAAGATCATTCGACCGTCCAGCATGGTGGTCTTCCAACCGAACTCATAGTTCTTCACATACTCTGGGTCATAAGAGGGATCAATTAGGTAGTTCGCTTGCCGAGCAAAGAAGCCACCGCTCTTGAAGCCTTCACTGTATGAACCATAGAGCATAACGTCGTCATTCATCTGGTAACGCACGTCAAACTTTGGCGTAGTCTCCGTCCACTTTTGTTGCGCTTCGTATGGATTGTAGATTCCAGGCCATGTCTCGCCGCGGAGCGGATAATATCCAGGTGCTGATGCGCCTCCCACGAAATCTTTCTCTTCCTCGGTCCAACGGAACCCTGCCGTTATCGTCCACTGATCTGTCAGATACCAATCCGCTGAGAAAAATAGCGCTGTTGAGGTAGTCAACTGGCTCTGCCCGTTGTTGCCGGCCACATCATCTTCCCAGACGGCAACATCATCATAGCCCGGCACACCTTGACGACCCGCCGCCCAGACTGGATTACCCAATCGCGACAGCTGGTAGAAGAGGTCGTAGACGTCCCAACGTTGATCAAAATTAGTCTCCCAATCATAGAACCCAGCGATGAACTGAAAACGGTCAGAGAATTGAGACGTGACCCTGAATTCATGACTGGTCTGCTCCCAATCATTGAAAAAGTTCATTCGCAACATGTGAACAGGAGCACCATCGAAGTCCTGCATGTTCTGCTCATCCATATCACGATTGGTATAGATATAGGTGTATAGAAAATCTTCGGAATCAAAATTCGCGGTGATGATCGTCGACTTATAGTCGTTATCACTGAAGTTCGATCCGTCTGATTCTGTAGTGTCGGGCCCGTCATTCGCGGATTCCTGGCACCCATTAGCTAAATCAAGTCCGATCGCATTCAACAAACACGCCAGATCACTCTGTGGGTTCGCGGTTAATGAATTTCGATTGGTGTAAGCACCTTGCTCGCTCTGATCTTCCATAATTTCGTAATGGACTTTCAGATCGAAGCTATCAGTCGGGGCCCACTTCGCAGCGAAACCATAGTTGGTCTTATCATCGCCGCCAACATCGCGCTGCAAAGTCGTGTTGTAGACGTGGCCATCATGCTGGATCGAGGCCCCAAAAAGTTTAAGTCCCAATTTATTTTCCACAAGCGGCAACTGTACGACTGCCTTCACGTCCTGGCGACCATACTGTCCACCAGTAAAGCTCAAATCTGCACCAAACTCTGACATGGATACAGGCGTTCGGATTACATTCAGAATCCCACCAGTAGTGTTCTTTCCAAAGAGTGTGCCCTGAGGACCACGAAGTACCTCAATTCGCTCGATATCGAAGTTGTCGAGGAGAACGCCGCTAGAGGTGCCAAGGAACATACCATCCATTACTACACCAATGGCCGGATCGAAGCTCTTGTCGCTTTCAAGCGATGCAACTCCTCGAATGGTAATCGCAGCGCCACTCGCAATACCGGGCGTTCTGTTAATAAACAAGTTCGGCGCAAACGCCTGGATATCCTCAATTCTTCGGACACTTTGCTCTTTCAACTGGCCAGTGATGGCGCTAACCGCCCCGGGCACGTCCTGAATTGACTCATCTTTTTTACGTGCGGTGACGATGACTTCCTCGATCACGTCAGCTCCTTCAGCAGCAAGCGATGGCAGACTAAAGGCCGCCCCACCCGCGAACAGTAAGGTCGCTAGACCCAACGAAGCACGACGTCTTCCTTGATTTTTCTGTCTCATGGTTCCCCTTAATGGTTAGTTTGTACCTCTCCCGGTGGCACACTTTGGGTCATGGCGAAAATACAGTCAAGCCTGTTTGTTTTTTGTCCGTTAAGGGGGGTTTGAGATAACTACTGAGGATCAATGGCCAAAAGGATTTAAAGCAGCTCAATCGAACCCAAGCAGAACCCAGGAGCGCTATTAGGTTAGATCTGCCGTCTTAGAGGGCAATAAGGCTCTTAGACTGAGCAAGCGGCGCTTCAAGGAGTCCGGCAGAGTCAGCATCGCTGGCGTCACAATCAGAGTGAGCAAGGACGCGAAGCCGAGCCCCCATACAATGGCTTGCGACAGGGGTACCCAGAGACTGGACAGCGCACCACCGTAGGTGACGTCTCGCGCAATTAAGTCAACACTGAAATTCATGGCTAGCGGCATCAGTCCAAATACCGTCGTCAGCGTCGTCAGCATCACTGGTCGCAGGCGAATGGTGCCCGCTTGCACCACTAGCGACACAATCTCGGCACCTGGCTGCTCTCGTTTGAGTTGGTTGAATGTATCGATCAGAACAATATTGTTATTCACCACAATCCCAGCAAGCGCGACAATACCGATGCCAGACAAGAGCGAACTGAACGGGTTTCCAGTGACCAGTAAACCGATAAATACGCCGGTTGTAGACAGTACCACCGAGAACAAAATCAGTCCGGATTGATAGAAGCTGTTGAACTGAGTGACTAAGAGCACAAACATAAAAAGCAACGCCAGGCCAAACGCTGCCAACGTGAACCCTTGGGATTCCTCTTGCTCTTCATTGTTCCCTCGGAACGACACGGTAACCGCCGGGTGTAGCGTTTGGGTTTCAAGCCAGGCCTGCACATTTTTAACGATATCATCGGGCAACACCTCTTCTGCGACATTGGCTCTAATCACCTCTGTCGGTTGTAGCTGCGTTCTCTGAATGGTCCCGACCGCCTGCGCTGGACGCACTTCAACAAAACTGGTGATGGGTGCCATACCACCCCCTGTTGCCACACGAATTTGCTCGAGGGCCATCAATCGTCGCTCGTCCTCTGGGTACTTCACTCGAATGTCTACGGCGTCATCGGCGCGATCTGGTCGGTACTCACCCACTTTAACTCCATTGGTCAGCATCTGGACGGCTAGGCCAACCGCCGAAACATCCGCCCCGGCGAGCGCAGCTTTGGCTCGATCAACGACCAACCGCCACTCGAGAGACGGCTTGGGGAGGGAATTTTCAACATCCACCGCTCCGTCTAGCGTTTCAAGATAATCCGAGATTAGTTCTGTGGTTGGCGCGAGCTGATCGCGGTCATACGACGCAATCTGGATTTTTATAGGCTTGCCCTGCCCCGGCCCCTGCTCCATTTTCATGATTTCAACTGACACACCGGCGAAACGATCCACATCTTTTCGGATGTTTTTAATCATGTCGTCAGCGGTCATCGAACGCTCGTTTTCAGGAAGGAGCTCCATAAAGATATTGCCGATTTGGTCAGAGCCTGAGGAGGGAAAATTCCACGCACTCATGCTGGCGACTCCCCTCACATCCATGACGGCCCTCTCTACATCTTGGAACAAACGATTGGTCTCGTCCGCTGAATAGTTGCCAACTGCATTGACGCGTATCTGCATGAACTGAGGTTCTGACGAGGAGAAAAAAATCACTCCTCGGCCGTACTGGCCGTAGGCAATTAAGGTACCTACCAGGAAAGTCAGCGTTAGGGCGATGGTACTCACCGGATTTCTAGCGGCTGAGGCAACCACGCTAACATATAGGCCCAAAGCCCCTTTCATTTGCCAGCGACGACCCGTCTTTAGCGCATTCAACTTCTTCATGAATTCGCCCTGCTCACTTCCGACGCGCCCCATCACGGCGCCAAGGGCCGGAGCAAAAAAGAGGGAGTAAAGCAGGCTGCCGCAAAGAACTGCGAAGACCGTGACGGGCAGATAGCGCATAAACTTGCCAACCATACCTGGCCAAAACATTAACGGCAAAAAGGCCGCCAAGGTGGTGGCAACCGAGGCGGTTACGGGCCAAAACATGCGCATTGCTGCACCTGAGTAGGCCACTTGCCTCGGCGAACCGGCCAGCATTCGTCGATCGGCCTCTTCTGTGACAACGATGGCACCGTCGATCAACATGCCGAGCCCTAGCAGCAAGCCAAACATCACCATGAAGTTATAGGTGAACCCAATGACGTACAAAATGGTAATGGCAAAGAGCAAGCTGACGGGAATGCCCAGGCCAACGATCAGGCCGGATCGTAATCCGAGTGCGGCAACCACCACAATCATTACCAGACAGAGCGCCGTTCCGATATTGCCCTGCAGCTCATCCACTTGCTGCTGCGCGAAGATCGATTGATCAACGCTGTAAAGCACGTCTACGCCTTGGGGAAACGTCGGCTTTGCGATGTTAATCAATTGTTTGACCTCAGCAACCGTATCGATCACGTTGGCATCGGTCCGCTTGGTGATTTGGAGAGTAATGGCTCGGCGGCCATTCATGCGCGAATAACCTGAGCGCGTTTTAAAGGTCCGCTGGATATCGGCCACGTCACTCAACGTGACAACAGCATCATTCGCGCTAATCAGAGGAAGGTCATAGAGATCACTCGCGTTCTCAATAACACTGGGGACTTTGATGGAGAACCGCCCATTACCATTGTCTAGATTCCCTGCTGGTATCAAGCGGTTGTTCCGAGAGAGGAGCCCCATTAACGATTCAGGAGAAACCCCATAGTGCTCAAGCGCCTTGGGATTCAGCGTCACCTCGAGCACTTCCTCGCGCGCGCCGTACATTTGCGTGTTCAACACCGAGGGCAGCGCTTCTATTTTCCTCTTCATATCGGTCGTAAGGTAGTAGAGCGATCGCTCTGACATCATCTCGGAGGCGAAACCGACCATTAAGACGGGAAAGTCGGCCGTACTCTCCTCCTCGATGACGGGTTCCTCGGCGGAGCTGGGTAGTTTTGATCGCGCTCTGTTAACCGCTTCACGGAGATCAATCAGCGCCTGGTCAATATCCTGATCAGCTTCGAACTCAACCCCCAGACGACCAGTATTTTCGCTCGCGTAGCTGGATATCTCCTTCACGCCCTCGAGGTTTCTGACTTCAAACTCAAGCGGCATCACTAATAGTCGCTCCGCATCCTCAGGAGAGATACCCTCACTAAAGACCACGACCCCGAAATATGGCACAGCAATGCTTGGGTCGCCCTCCACCGTGATGGATCGCATCGCGGCAACCCCGGCAATAATCACCATCGCCATGATCAAGAGAGTAGTTCTGCTTCGGTGAATCGCGCTTTCAAGAAAATTCATGATGCGTGTCTAGCCTTGCTCATTGATCGGTCGCGACAAACTGGCTTCAGAGACTGACAAAACGCGCTCACCATCGCTCACAGCGTGCTGTCCAACCGTAATGAGCTCAACTTCATTGGGTAATCCCGCAACCCAAATACCTATTTCATCTTCACCGATAATTTCAATCGGATTAAAGACGACTCTATCTTGAACCACAGAACGAAGGCCTGGCCGGCCCTGGTCGTTTAATATGAGCAGTCCAGGCGACACTCTATGCGCCAACATTTGGTCGAGTGAGATTTCGATATCAGCCGATAGCCCGCTCGATAACAGGTAGCTGTCATTATTTACTTGGATTTCGATTTCAAACGTCTTGGTGCCCATTTTTGCAACATGAGACACGAACGAGACTCGACCAGCCAACGGCTCAAACCCATCGACACTAATCGTAGCGGCTCGACCGACCTCAACGCCCCGAACTTTCGATTCCGATAGGTCACCTCGAACAAGCAATGGATTGAGTTCGACCAAGGTTGCGCACGCCATGCCCGGCGTCACAAATTGACCCACCTCCGCGTGCACTGTCTCCACAAAGCCGCTAAAGGGCGCAATCAGCTTCAAGCGATCCGATTCAAGTTGTCGCCTAAGCAGATTTGCTTCAGCCAATTTGAGCTGAGCTCTGCTCTCTGACAGGCGGGCATCAGATAGCAGTCCTTGCTTGGACAGTTTCTCGTTACTCCTATAGAGCAACTCCGACTGCTCAACTTGTGCTCGCGCTTCGACCAAACGCGCTTGTCTGTCCTCAGTCGAAATTTGGCAGAGCAAGTCGCCAGCCTCCACAAAGTCGCCGCGCTCTACCGGCCTCGTTTCAATCAAACCATCCAGCTGTGACTGAACCATGACCTCTCTTTTATGACTAGTTTTTCCGGTGATCCGGACCGTCCGCGTTTTATAGCTCGCAGTTTTTGTAACCGTACGCACGCGGGTCATATCTGTGCCCGCTTGACTCAAGCTGTCCAAATTCCGCTCGGCGATGCTTGATTCCTCAACGATTGTGGAGCCGCCGAGCAAACCGGAACCCATCCAAAGTCCAAGACAGACCGCGAAGAGTCCGGCTAGCAGATAGGTTTTTTTCATTCCACTTCCTCATTGCTGTGTCGCAAAAGCCGTCCAAGCATTCGCTCCGCCGATCCAGAACTGTGGCAGAACGCTCATGGATGCCCTGAACATGAATCCGAGGGGTTCGAGGCGGCGGCGATTCTGCCATAGTTTTAAACCAATTGGGACGAATCCTTTCAACCTAAGCCTTGGGTCATCGTCTCAATTTCCTAAGTTCGCGCCGGGGCTACACCGGACGGTTCCCTTGGTTTGGACCTGAGACCAACGATCGTCACTTTCTAATTCTAGGTTTAGGCGGGTCGACTCAACTTACTTCTCAGCTATTTTGCACTCACCTTTCTTCTTCACTCCTCTTCACCATTTCTATCTATGGCTGTGCGTATATATGGAGAGACTTCTTAGAAGGAGTTTCGATACCAAAGTTCCTCTACACCTCGCCTAATGGTCCGAGCCACCCCTTCCGTTGGCCATATTTGCTGAGCCCGTTTTTACCAAGTTACTCCTCACCGAGACCTACTCACTGTTAGTGGATCAAGAAACGCAATTCTCAGGATTACTAGCGAAACTCATCCGACGCCCGGCTTAGTAGCCTGGGCTACCTTGTCAATCGTTGGTCAATGACTAAGACGTAATTCCAAGTTGCGTGCCAACTTATGAATCACATCATGTCATTGATTTTACTGGAGATATGGTTTTATCGCTTTCCAAGAAGGGATGGTTTCTGCGTTTTTTCGCTAAACAGTGGCGTAAAGATAACCAACAGATTGTCAATTTGAGGTTTCTCCTGGCCCGTCTGCCCCGCCGTGTCACAGCAGGTGACATGACCTCAATTTGGCTGATGGTGGTAAGCTCAACCTCGCCAGCGCGTAACACCGTTAGCACTGCTTATCGCCCCCTTGAGATGATCATTATGGTCACAATACTTGAAGCAAAGCGGATCATTACGATGAATCCCGGCAACCCTTACGCGACTCACATCGCGATCAAAGACGGAATTATTTTGGGTGTCGGATCGCTCGAGGAGTTAACAGGTTGGGGTAAGTACACGCTCGACCGCAGATTCGCTGATCAGGTCATTGTCCCAGGATTTGTTGAGGCGCACGCCCATGTCATGGCTGGGGGCATGTTGTTGCTTCCTTTTATGGGCTACTACGATCGGTATAGGGGCGATGGCAGTCTAGCCCCGGGAATCAAGAGTTATGATGCTCTAATTGAGGCATTGCGCGAAGAGGAACGTGCCTTAGAAGACCCTGGACAACCTCTCGTGGCGGTTGGCTTTGATCCGATTTATTTTGCAGATCAACCGAGGTTGAGTCGGCAGCACCTGGATCAAGTATCCACAACGAGACCCATCTTTATCTACCACGCGTCTGGCCATCTCGCGACGGTCAACAGTGCCATGTTAACGGCGCACCAGGTCACCAAAGACATTCAAGTCGAGGGGCTAGGCCGTGATGCTGACGGCGAGCTGGATGGTGAGCTCCGAGAGCCACCGGCGATGTCACTCTGCCGATCCGGTTACGGGGCGGTTCAGCGAGTGAACAACACCGAGGCAGCGATGGTCGAGTTTGGAAAACAAGCCACCAATTGCGGTATCACCACTTGCACGGACTTGGGCGGATTATCGTTGCTATCGGACAAGTTCTTAGCGCCCTGGCAGTCGGTCACCAGAGATGAGCGCTATCCGCTTCGTGTTGCCCAGTACAACATCGGCGCGATTCCTGGCAGTCAAGCAGACTGTGAGGCAGCAGCCGAACGCTTAATGATCATTCGCAAAGAAGAGCATGAAAAGCTTCGATTCCCAGGGGTGAAATTTATCCTCGACGGATCCATCCAAGGATTTAGTGCGCTTTTGAATCCACCTGGCTATTTCCAAGGGTCAGATCACGGACAACTGCTGGTCGTTCCCGAACAACTCAAATCGATGCTGCAGCCATTTCATGCACGGGGCATCAACATTCACATGCATTGCAACGGCAATGCGACTCAAGACTTAGCCATCGATACCATCGATCAATTGTTGCGAGCATTTCCGTGGTTTGATCATCGCCACACCATTACCCACGCGCAGCTGACTACTCAAGCCCAGTTGCGCAAAATGGCAAACCTTGGCCTGTGCGCGAACTTCTTCTCCAATCACTTGTGGTATTGGGGCGATCAACATTATGAGGTTACAGTGGGCCCAGAGCGAGCGCATCAGCTCGAACCCTGCGCATCCGCGGTGAGAGCAGGCGTGCCCTTTTCAGTCCATAGCGATGCAGGGGTAACCCCCCTTGGCTCGCTGCATACGATGTGGTGCGCCGTGAATCGGATTACCCCATCAGGCCGAACACTTGGAGAGGAAGAAAAGATTAGTCCCCTTCAGGGACTCAAAGCCGTGACCATCGACGCTGCTTACCAACTGCATCTAGACCACGAAATTGGTTCGCTCGAGGCTGGGAAGAAAGCTGACATCGCGATACTGGCAGAGGATCCACTCAGCGTTGATCCGGTGCACATTAAAGATGTCAACGTGCTAGGGACCTTGCTCGCAGGCGAACTTTTCCCCGCTGCCGGCAGCAATGTGTAGTGATTCCACTGACGATCATTGGTGGCTATCTCGGTGCGGGGAAATCAACCCTTCTGCAGCGCCTGGTGCGTGAGCCTGGAGAAAGGACCCTCGGGCTTTTGATCAATGACTTTGGGAGCATCAATATCGATGCCGAGCTAATTGCATCGGCCGATCACAACAAAGTTGAACTGACCAATGGATGCATTTGCTGTTCCTTGGCCGACGGCTTTCATGAGGCCCTGGAAACGCTGCTTCTCCGCGACCCGACGCCGGACCACATCCTTGTAGAGGCGAGCGGCGTCGCAGACGTGCATAGCCTCGCCCAGTATGGTCATCATCCGGAACTATCCCTCTCTGGCGTTCTTGTGGTCGTTGACAGCGAAACGGTCCGCGACAAGAGCAAAGATCCATATGTCGGAAGAACCATTACCCGCCATATCGAGGCAGCCGATCTCATCATCGCAAACAAACAGGATCTTGTTCTGGGCGCAGCGCGCCAGCGCTTGAAGAAGTGGCTCGCCTCGATCAATCCAGCAGGACCGATTCTGCCGACGACGAATGCAGACGTGCCTATTGATATCGCGCTTGGTCATCGGGTCACCGACACCACACCATCAATGCTGGATGATCAAAACCCTGCATCGCCCAGAGCCAACATCCTAATTGGCCCTAATCGCTCCTTGAGCCATGCCAAATTCGAGCGTTGGATGTGGCGACACGACAACCCCTGCCTTCCTGATGACGTCGAGCCATTTCTCGAGGCGATCCCCGATACTGTTTGGCGACTAAAAGGATGGCTCGAAACCGATGACGGCGTACTCGAGATACAAAAAGTAGGCGCTAGACACTCGATACGTCCTCGAAGCGATATGGACAAGATGGGGCAGTCCCTCATTGCAATTGGATTAGCGGATACTTTTGAATCAAAGCGTTTAGATCAGCTGGCAGCTCAGCATCTCGCTAAAGCTGTCAAGGACACCACGGTTTGAAGGATCAACTGACAACCTCACTTCCACCCATCGCAATGTGGTCTCCACCGAGAGCGCGAAGCACTATGATGATGCGGGTCTTTGAATCACTCGGATGTCGGGTGATGGACGAGCCCTTTTATGCGTATTGGCTAGCCGCTACCCAAAAGACCGATGACCCTGGTTATGTAGCGACCCTTGCGGCTCACGAAACGGACTGGCGGGTCGTTGCTCGCGATGTCGTTCACCCTGATCTCGGTTCATGCCATCGCAGCTATCAAAAGCACATGGCAATCCACATGTTAGAAGCGGTTGATCTGAGTTTCATGGAGCATCTTCGTAACTGCTTCTTGATTCGTCATCCTGCAGAGGTTATCGCATCGATGGCAGACTTTCGGGACCTTGTCCCTAAGCATGATGCTGATGTGGAGGCTGCTGCACTCCTCGTTGGCATCCCCCAATTAGAGCGAATCTTCAATCATGCGAGCGCCATCACCACCGACCCTATCGTTGTGATTGATGCCAACGACGTGCTGGAGAATCCTACAGCAGTGCTCAGCGCTTTTTGTCAGGCGGTTCACCTCCCTTTCGATGCCGGAACCCCTATCCAGTGGAAGGCGGGCAGGCATCCAGACGACGGCGCCTGGGCAGATGAATGGTACCAAGCAGTATATCAAACGACGGGCCTTAATCCCTATGAGCGAAAGCAAGTAGCAATACCTGCCGCACTTCAACCGGTCCTTGATTACTGCTTGCCTGTTTACGAAAAAATAGCTCGCCACAACCTCGGAGGCCCACGACATGATGACTGATCCGAGAAATCAGCATGTCAAACACTACATCAACGGCCGGTTTGTTAGCCAATACGAGGCAGCTATCCCTTTATTCGACGCTGGATTTTTGCACGGCAAGCAAGTGTGGAGCGCACCTCGACTCATCAACAACCACATTTTCCGATTCCAAGATCATCTAGACAAAATTCGCCACTCTGCCGAAATCAATTTCTTTCCCGATATTCCATCCGATGAAGTCATTATCGCCGCGGTGCGAGAGACGCTTACTTACAATCGAATGAATGATGGTGTACACGTGCGAATACTCGTGACGCCCGGGACACAGGTCACTGCCAGCATGGATCTCGCTGCAATCATCGATTGGCACGGCAAACCTAGCAAGCCGCAGGTCATTGTAATGCCCGAGTATCGAGGTGGAGTCTATGATTCAGAAGCGGGCATCGATTTAGTAACGTCTTCGTTTAGGAGGCCAGGCCCAGACACCGTCGACCAAACGAGTCATGACAACAACCAGAACGCGTCTTCTAGAGCGCTTGCCGAGGCCAAAAGGCTGGGCGCCACCTCCGCACTGATGTACGACCCCGAGGGCTATCTTGCTGAGGCGCCCGCTTCCCATGTGGCTATCGTCAAGGATGGGCGGTTCCTCACACCCCATGTTCGATGCTGCCCTCCTGGAGTAACCCGCCAAGTTCTGCTCGAGGCTTGCACCATCTTAGGGGTCGAGTCGTGCGAGGCGGATTTAACGTCGGAAAACATTGAGCAAGCTGATGAGATCATGTTGCTTGGTACCATGAGCGGCCCAGTGGGCGCAGTCACGATAGATCAGAAGCAAGTAGGTAGTGGCGTAGTTGGACCGGTTACAAGACGACTCCAACACCAGTACCAGCAGATGTTAATGGACCCCCAACAGGGGTACGCGATTTTTGATGGTGACATCCAGCCTTGATAAGGACGCGGCCTCACTCTAGCTCTATACTCAACTACGAATCACCAACTGCTGGCCCGCGGAGAAGCAACGATCATGAGGATTCCTTGAAGAAAGACTTATCAACTTTGACGGCCACCCTTACGCCGCGCCTGGCCTAAGGATAGTAGTCCCAGACTGCCATGTGTTGGGTGCGACGATTGTCCCAGATTGCGAGCGCGTTGGGCCGCTAAGAAAAACAGTAGTGAAAATTAGGGTTCTTCACGTGCTCGAACTTTTCTTCACCAGATCCAGCGGTTATCTCGGCATATCAATTTCTGATGCTTCATAAAACGATGCGGTAACTGACTTCGGCGGGTAAGCAGCCATCGCCGACTGAAAATCAGCCATATGCCGTTCACCAAAGTGTGCTTGAAGGGCTGCTTGGTCGACCCACTTCTCTGTAATTCGCAAGACCGATGGACGATTCAATTCCACGGCAAAGGTGTAGTCGATGCAGCCCGATTCGGCTCTGCTCTTTTCTTCCATGACAGCGATCGCTGTTTTCATTCCAGCGATGTTCTCTTCGGTACTTTCAATTACTGCGTTGACGACAATCAATTTCTTCTCCTTCAATCATCCAACCAAGATGTGAGCATTGATCCACACCCTTGTCCAGCGGGCGTGCGTTCTAAGCTCAGCAAAAATGATCAAAAAACGGGATGTCGCCGGCAGGCACGTCGTCTGCAACCATGGCCCAAATAGCGATCGGCGCCTCGAAAATCAGCGTCAACACGGCTAAACATTGCGCGAGCAAAAGCGCAACAGCTTGGACGTTGGAAGGTGGAAGCGACAGAAAAAAAATTAGGTATAACAAGGTCGCAAAAAAACCAGCGAAAGAGATCTCGAAGAACGCCCTCTTCGAGATCCCCCCTATTCTCATGTTGAACAGAAAAATAGCGTACCACCGAGTCGCGAATTCAACCGAGACCTTCCGCCTCATCGCTGCCAAGAGGTGCGCCCACTCGTGGAACAGATAGGCTGACATGCCAAGTCCGATGCCAGCAATAATGCCGAGCGCGCCGATCGATTGAGCACCCCACCAGCAGAGTAGGGTCACAGCTACAATTCCAGCATCTCGCAGCGCATAAAATTGCCAGCGCCTTTCAGCAAATTCAGACTTACTTTCTTGCATGTGCCTACCTTCAGGACCTCATTTACACGGGTCCTGGAGCCAACCGTCCCTCATGGTTTGCTATGTTCCAAGTTCCACCCCCTACCGGGGGTTCTGGACGAGCGACTCTTTGAACTGATGCCTTTAAGATAACTCGCCTCTCAATCGAATCATTCTCAAGTAATATTGAAGCGAGTGCTAGTGAAGTGACCATGACTTCCTGAACGGTAACGCTCAACCGAGCCCGCATTGGCGCCTCACCGAGCTTGGTCGATTTCCCTCATCGAACGAAACTTATAGAACAATTACTATTGAAATAGCCTTCATAAAGTCACTCTCTACGCTCGATTGAGCCAGAGTCTCGCCTGTTGAAATATGTCAATCAGTGGCAAGATATTGGCATTTCAGGTTGTCTCAGGATTATTGGGTTTTCGGATAACAATTGACCAAATTAAAGCTGAGCACCAGTTGGCCAACTATATTGGTCGTTCAAAGCGAAAGCGTGGGCAGCTTGCGGAGGACTAAGTGCGCATACACTTAGCGCAATGCAATCAATGCTTGCCGATCGCCTGGGCTACTCGCCTTCTAGCCCGAAGATTGGCTCGATGCTCGCCCAGTTTCGGCAACTCGGACAATGCCATCTCATTCTCTTACCTTCAAACCCACATTCTCGGCATCGGTGACTGGGTTTATCTTGAACAAGGGCCTCAGCAAAATCTTTGAGCAGTTGCAAATACTCACTCACCTCTCCCTCTGCAGCAGAGAGATGAAGATCAATTAAATGGATCAGCCCTCTAACGGTCGGATTGATGCGAAGGTGATCCGCCATAAACCGCGACACGGCTAGCGCTCCTTCATTCGTCTTGATTAAGCCTACAAGTTCGAGCACAACAGATACGGAAGGCCCCCTTTCGATGCAAGATTTCAGATAGGCCTCATAATGGCCCAGAGACTCACCAGCCTCATCGTAGGCGCGCCGCAGCAAGGGCAAAGACTCACCAACGTACATGGGATCCTGGTCGAGGATTCGCTCAAGCGTGAGGATAGCTTCCTTTGTCTTCCCTAATTCCAGATTGAGCCGCCCGAGAATCAAGCTCGTTCGAGGATTATTCGACGCGTGCCCAATCGCCTCGACTACTGATGCCCTCGCTGCATCAAACGCCTTCCTTGCTATCTGTTCTTCCGCAAGTTCGCAATAATAGTGTGAAATCGCCGATTCTAGCCGAGCCTCATGGAGACCACCCGTCATGTCCTTTACCGTCTCGATACAGCGCAGCCAATCGCGCTCTTGTTCGTAGACTTGAAGCGTGACCTGTAGCGAATCCTTTCTATATTGAGGATTTTCCAGCGCGAGCTTGACCGACATATCCTCGGCCCGATCGAGCAGACCTGCCTGAAGATAATTCCTGGCGAGCTCGATCTCCACTTCGTGACGAGTTCTCTGATCGAGCCTCGCATGCCTCAGAACGTTCTCATGCACAAATACTGCCTTCTCGAGCTCACCTCGACGACGCAGCAACCCGCCCAGCGCCAAATGAGTGTCAATGTTGTCTTGATCAACCCTGAGCGCTTCGACTAGCGTCTCTACCGCCTCGTCTTGCTGCTCGTTGAGAAGATGTCTTAAGCCTAATTCATAAGACTTCGACTGCTTTCGCTCGCGGCGCCCTAGCGTCCAACCAATCGCAAGGGCCAATACCAACAGTAAAAGCAGCGCAAGCTCCTTCAAGACCACTTCTCCTTCGTGACCCTAACCATCTCGCTAACTAAGCGCTTTGGTATCGCCTGATTTGCGTGTCAATGAGCGATTAAGGTTTGAAATGAGTTGCCCGACTAGGACTCCTAAGAAGAAACTAAGAGCTATCCACCAAGACACAGGCCAAGCCTCAGTCTCCAAATGAAGCAGCTTGAGCGACACAGAATCACTGTTCTCGGTGGCAAGAATGAACGCGGCGATAAATAACAACGCCAGAACGAAACGGGTAATGAAACGCTTTAACCCGCCCATCTCGGCGCTCCACTTAATTCAGTTCGTTTGAACTTTAACGTCCAATTTGGGAAGAGAAAGCCCGCACCTTTCTGTTCGTTTTTATTCAATAGAAGGATGAGGGCACTGATCAAGCTTGGCACAGCAAATGGGTCCACAGATTACTCCGGACTTATGAGGCGCTACACGGCTCCCAAATCATCATCGGCTGATTCCGGCGACAGGACCTCGCTTTGGAGCCCTTCGTTAACGCGCTCTCGCAACTCCTTGCCAGGTTTGAAGTGAGGCACGTATTTACCGGATAGCGCCACCTGCTCTCCAGTCTTGGGGTTACGCCCTATTCTGGGAGCTCGATAATGGAGTGAGAAACTGCCAAAACCACGGATCTCTATCCTCTCACCTCGAGCAAGCGACCCAACCATTTGGTCCAAAATCAATTTGACCGCCAGTTCCATATCTTTGGCGGTCAATTGACTTTGGCTTTCAGAGAGCCTTTCAATAAGCTCAGATTTTGTCATATTGATTACGCATCAGCATCTGTAGAGGCGCGATCCTGCTCTTGCTTGATCAAGTCACCCAATGTGGCCGGCGTCACCGCCGCAACCTCTCGTTCACGGTGCTCACGGACAGCTGTTTGCTCGTCAGCGATATCCTTGGCTTTAATCGACACCGATAGGGCACGGGTCTTTCTATCCACACCTACCACCTTCACTTCAATACTATCGCCAACACTCAACATAGTTCGAGCATCACTCACATGATCAATAGAGATGTCAGAGGCTTTGAGAATGCCATCCACTTCTTCAGCGAGCGTGATAACTGCTTGACGCGCGTCTACCTCTTTCACCGTTCCTTGGACGATGGAGCCTTTCTCGTTCTGAGCAACGTAGTCTGAGAAAGGATCTGACTCCAATTGCTTGAGGCCCAGGGATATCCTTTCTCGTTCAGGGTCTATAGCGAGAACAACAGTCTCAATCTCGTCACCCTTGGTAAAGTTTCTAACAGCTTGCTCCCCAGGCTCATTCCACGAAATGTCAGACAGGTGAACCAGGCCGTCAATGTCTCCGTCGAGCCCGATAAAGATGCCGAAATCAGTGATTGACTTGATATAACCCCTGATCTTGTCTCCCTTACCGTGAAGCGCGGCGAATTCTTCCCAAGGATTGCCCTTGCACTGCTTGATCCCCAGAGATATGCGGCGCCGGTCCTCATCAATATCGAGTACCATCACCTCAACTTCGTCGCCGACCTGAACAACCTTAGAAGGGTGAATATTGCGGTTAGTCCAGTCCATCTCGGATACGTGAACCAATCCCTCAACACCTTCCTCAAGCTCCGCAAAGCAACCGTAGTCAGTCAGATTAGTAACCTTCGCCATGGTACGAGTGCTCTCTGGGTATCGACGTGTAATCGCAAGCCACGGATCCTCTCCCAATTGCTTGAGACCAAGCGACACACGATTTCTTTCCCGGTCGAACTTGAGCACCTTCACGTCAATCTCATCGCCAACGGCCACGATTTCACTTGGATGTTTGATACGCTTCCACGCCATATCCGTGATGTGTAAGAGACCGTCTATACCGCCTAAGTCCACAAAGGCACCGTAATCTGTCAAGTTCTTCACGATACCCTTCAGCTCGTGCCCCTCTTGAAGACTCTTCAGCAACTTTTCGCGCTCTTCGCTATTTTCTGACTCGAGCACACTGCGACGCGACACCACCACGTTGTTTCGTTTCTGATCGAGCTTAATGACTTTAAAGTCGAGTACCTGACCTTCTAATTGTTCATTATCTTTGAGCGGCCTGACATCTACGAGCGAACCCGGTAGGAAGGCTCGGATGTCTCTTATCTCAACGGTAAACCCGCCTTTTACTCGGCCACTGATCAAACCTTTGATCGGTTCACCATCGTTGTACACCTTATCAAGAATTTCCCATGACTCGTTGCGCCGGGCTTTTTCCCGAGACAATCTTGTTTCACCGAATCCGTCATCAACAGTTTCCATTGCGACCTTGACGGTAGAACCCACTTCAATTTCCAACTCACCACTTTCGTTTAAGAACTGTGCTCGAGGAATGACCCCTTCTGACTTTAGCCCCGCGTGGACAGTTACCCATTCACTGTCAATATCGACCACAACGCCTGTGATAATCGATCCAGCCTTTAATTCGACTGTTTTTAAACTTTCTTCAAATAACTCTGCAAAAC
>CAJXDD010000024.1:0-20869 GCA_913052075.1 uncultured Gammaproteobacteria bacterium | reverse complement strand
GATGAAGTCGTATTGAGTCTTGAATGTAATCGGAAACCAGACTAGTCCGGCCTTTGCGGGCACTGATCGACTAAATCCTAAGCTGGTCACTCTACCTTGGCGCCTTGCGCATTAAGTAAAGCACCAGTGGTAACGTCAGCGGTAATGCCCCAATCATCACGAGCAAGCCAAAGTAAAACGCCAGGCGCTGCACGAAACCTGCAGGATGCGGCGCAGATTGCTGTGGTTCGAAATAAGCACCCGAATAAAGATGCGGATACCCCTTAAACCGTTCGTGCATTCGCCCGATCCACTGGCGGACCCCTGATAAACGCCCATCGTCCTGCAAGGGAGCAAGCGGCGGCCCTGGGATGCTCGAATGGCACTGCACGATCCCAAAAAGCAGCAGGTCTCTGCTACCTGGTGCTTCACCGTCCAGAAATGGCGTAGTAAGTTCCTGAAGTTCATTTTCCCAATACAGATACTGATCGCCATAATTGTCAGGTCTGAGAGGTCTTAGCCTCACTTTCGCGACGTTTATCAGCGTAAACATATAAAACGGGATAAAGCTTCGAAATCCGTCTTGAAGCAACCCTGTGAACGTTGATGAGGACGTGTGGGCTGTGCGAGCAAAGCCTGAGAAAAACCGCTGGGGATGATCAACACGATGCATCACTCCCCGCCACGCATCTCGCACAGCCTGCAGATCATGGCTAGCAATCGCCTGGTAACCGAGCTTCACCAAAATTTCAGACGACTCTTTTTCCCAAGGCTTACCGTTCACCGATACTACTGGCATAAAGACGCCCCACTTTCGAAATGTCGCTAGAGGAGGCAATGGTCTAAGTTCGTGATCAATTTGCTTGTCATGCAATGCCAACAAAACAGCCTGCACCCATGGAGAGTGGTTGCCTCCATACACATCGACTTTCATTGATCGCCTCTTTTTCTAGCCAGCGCGAACTGGAAATTTTGGGCAAGGGAGGCAACAAGCACCAAGATCAAGGCAAATGACACTGGTGGCCTAAGAGACGAACTCACCTCCACACGGGTAGGGTAAGAGACAGTTCTCTCAATAGCGGCTATCTTGTAGCGGTGAGCGTCAGCCATCATCGGATCTTGAAACAACTCAACGATATCCCGCCGACTCTTGTACCGCATCATCGCTGTAATCTCAAAGGACTCATTAGCATCAGCATTCCAAGTATCGATGTTGCCGCCCACTGTTCTCGCTTGAAATACGGGATGACCGCCGCGACCGAGGAGTGTGATTGAAAATGGTCCGAAATAGTCGTTTAAGATATCGGAAGCCGGTTTCGCTTCACCCAACACCGGATGGCGCACCGAACCTTTTATCAACTCCACTTGATTCAGCATGACGAATTCGTCTCCGTCATCCTCCTCGAGAAATTTTCTAAACATTGCTTTGTCTGTGTTGGCCGTTTCCTTCTGCTCATCAAAACCCTGCATCACATTTTCGATTTCCTCCTCGGTGAGCGGTCCTTGCCAATTGAAGTACCAAAGAGAAAAGAGACCGTAGAGAACCGGTACCCAGATCCATATTTTCCAATTCATACAACACCCCCTTGATCTATAGCCTGCTAGAAACAAACTTCTATCATCTGCTAACCAACAGCAAAGGATTCGTCAGCTCGTGAATGACGAGTTGGTCGTCCAAAAGTGAGCCCTTGGTATGAACTACAAACCGATTAGTCGCATGTGTCGAAGCGTACCGAGGAACAATTCTCCGGATCAACCGGGGTTGATCGGTCGTATAACCAAATTGCCTCAAAAAAAATCTTGATGGCCATAGATATGAACCATCGCATTTCAAAGAGCTGAGTCGCTCTAGAAACAGCAGATCAGCTTATGCCGACCATTAACCCAATCAGTAGATACCAATCCTGAGCATGAACAAACTAACTGAGCCATTAGAGATACTCCGCGCTCATCACCCGCTCGTCATCGAGGGCATGAGCGGCTATGACCATCGTGATCCCGAACCAATTGCGAGTCACATCGTGGAAAGACTCTCTAATCATTGGCAAGCCAATCCGCTTGGCAAACCCGTTGCATTAGTGACCCAAGGTGACCCCATTGAAAAGAGAGGCATCTCAGCGATCACACGACTCGTTAGCGATCAACTGTGTTTACCCAGGTTCATGATCCACCTAGACCCACACATTGCGGATTACCATTTAGCAGAAGCGGACCAATATCGGGTGAAATTGAAGGTACCTTATTCAACGCTGCTCGCACATTTGGCCCTTATTCACCGAAATTCAGAGCACTTGTTAAGTGAGGGAATAGAAAAACTCATCAAAGCGAAGAATAGGATCAGAGCGCGGCTCGAGAAGCCGCCGCTTCAGCCCTACTATAAGGACTTCGCTATGCTGCAGGAAGTGACAAAAGCTGTGTGCCGTAACATTTGCGGCGGGATCACAATCATTCAGACAAGTGCCGAAATTAATCAGTTTTCAGTTTCTAGTTTTTTTGAAGTCGGGTTAGATCTTGGCTTGATACGCGCGGACGACATAGTTACCTTCGAGCCCACTTAAACCCAGCATCTATCGGCTTTGAAGCCAAGTCCTAGAAAGGTGAGAGCTAATTTGTTTCCTCGTCGTTTTCCGGTGTGCTTTCCAGCCCGTTATCCTCCTGCCTTATAAGCGGCAGTCCAAATACGAGGGCTGGCAACGTAAGCAACACGAAAAAGATGTGGTCATTGATCCCCATATACTGCTGGTGCAAATCGTTACCAAACGACCAAATCGCGAACAACACAGTGACTGCAATACCGACGTAGGACGTCCTTCTATCCATCACCACCCCCGATTCAAATTACTTATGAGCTTGGTCTCTTACCCCAGCGATCCACAGCTTAACCTCCAGCCTTCCAATGCAAAAGTCAAGGTGATGTCCACGATCTTGGAGGGGGTAACCAAGAAGTCTAGAAGTCCAAACGTTTCCGTGTTGCACCCTGAGACGCTGAGATCGGAAAAATTATGCAAGCGCATCGTCTCGAAACCACAATGTTACGTGCCTACGAGGCGATTTCCCAAAGGAAGGTTAACCGTGGACAGATGTAATCAACTCACTGGTCTGCTACTTTTAATCAACAACATAAGATCGACACCAGGTCATCCGAATGCCAAAGACCGCCGCTGAAAGACTGAGAGAGAGCAAGCCAGAAAAGCGGGTCGTGCTTGATAAAGATTTTGCGGGGGTCAAGGCAGGGCTAACCTTATTCGTCGCGAATCCAAAAATAGTCGATCAATACATCAGAGATATCCCAACTGGACAGTCTCGAACCATTGTCCAGATGCGAAGAGCCCTAGCCCAAAGTAGAAACGCAGATGCGACCTGCCCTGTCTCCACGGCCATCTTCCTTCGAATAGCCGCTCAAGCCGCGATTGATGAGATGGAAGACGGTTGCGAGACAGAGCTTGTCTCCCCTTTTTGGCGGGTGCTCCGAGCCTCAGACAAAATTACTGAGAGACTAACGATTGATCGCCGATGGATCGATACACAGAGAGGACTTGAGGGCCTCGACCTTTGACTGTCATCCAGGCTTTAAGGCCTAAATCCCGCGGAACATTGTGGAAAAAGTTCTCAATACCTAAGCACAGGCCCAACTACTTAGCTCCCAGTTGGTCCATCTGACTTTTAATAGCTTCGGCCTCTGCGGTCAGCGCTGAGTAACCCCTAATATCGCCATTTCTTTGTCGGGTCATAGCTTCGGTTAGTTTGGCTTCATATGCCTTTTGAAGTTTGGCTTTTGGATCTTTTTTTAACCATCCTAACATTGCAGGCTCCTTCTGTTCCTCCATGCTCTTACGCAACCTATACATGAAGCAGATCAGCTTCCGAACGGCGAGCTGACCGTTGCCCCTTGGTTAATCGTCCTCCTTTTCTGAAACATGACGAGATTCCAGCTTCTCCAGACTAACCTTATCCTTAAGGCTCATGACATACGCGGCAACGCTCAGCACGAGAATCGCCCCGGCCTCTGCGAGCAAGGTAAGCGGTTCAGAACTCTTACTTTGCATGACTATCAAACGACAGAGCGCCGTTATAGCGATGATCATCGGCAAGGTAACGGGAATTCGGTTCGTAGAGTAAAACGCGCCAATCATCCCGATGATCTCGACATAAATGAACAGCAAGAAGAGATCAGATAGCTCAACCTTGCGCACCTCCCACATTCCAAAAATGCTATCAGCACTGGCGACAAGCGTTAACACCCCAATAATTGCGAGTAATACTTTTTCGCTGGCGATGGTCGTCCAGTGCAATCTTCGGTTCAACTTGTTCCTCGAAAGAACAGCGTCCACGATTTGCTTCATTTACCCCCCCTTTTTCAACAGCACTAGTGCCCAATCACTGAGCCCCGACTGACTAAATGGCGGCTTGAGCAGTCAACGGTGTTTTACCAATATAAATTGAATTCTCTGTCTGTTACAGCGCTGGCGTGGAGCCCAATTTAGTTAAGTCGAGCTAAGTCTCAATGAGTGCCGTAAACTGTTGCAACTAGCTGCAATCTTAGTCGTGATGCGCGACTTTAGTTTGCACCAATGGCGAAGGGGGAATTATGGAGCGGCGAACGTTTATTAAAGCAGGGTTGGGACTCGGTGGCGTGGCAGCCGTCGGGGCCGCTATAGACATGACGGGACTTGGTTCGTCCGACAATCACTACCTCAGAGGCAATTATGCGCCCGTCCTTGATGAAATCACAGAAACCTCAATCAGGGTTACCGGCTCCATCCCAAACGATCTGAATGGGCTATTTCTTCGCAATGGGCCCAACCCTTTAGACTGGGTTAACCCAAAGAAGCACCACTGGTTCTTAGGGGATGGCATGCTTCATGGTATCCGTCTCGATGAGGGCAATGCGCTCTGGTACAAGAACCGCAGGGTGTTGGGGAATGATTCTACGGCGAATACCAGCGTCATCTCACACGCAGGTCACACCTATGCGATTGTCGAGGCAGGCGGCTACCCGGTTGAGATTGATGGAGAGCTGAACTCACTCGACACCAAACCTTTTTATGGCGATCGAACCGAAGGGTTCACGGCTCACCCAAAATACGATGCGGACACTGGCGAGTTGCATGCGATTTGCTACGACTATGGCAACGACCCAAGCAATGTTAGGTACGTGGTCATTGATAAGGCCGGACGCCATAAAGAAACGAGAACGATCCCGCTGCCCTCAAGGTCGATGGTCCATGAGTGCGCGATCACGCAGCATTACGTACTTCTTCTAGACCTGCCAATCACGCTGGACTTTTACAAGCTCGGCCGAGGCTATTTTCCTTTCTCCTGGAACGACTCACATCAGGCGCGAATAGGCCTGATCAGTCGAGCTGATGCGAGCACCGACATCAAGTGGTTTGAGGTCGACCCCACTTATATTTTTCATACCTTTAATGCCCATGAGGACGGAGCTGGGCGCGTGGTCTTTGAAGCAGCAGCCTATGGGCGAATTTTCGATCAAGAATGGCTTGGCCCCTTCAATGAAGCGCCACCTCTTCTTAAGCGCTATACGCTCGACATTCAAAGAGGCCAGGCCACTGTCGAGCAGATTGATGATCGTCCCATCGAGTTCCCAAGGATTCACCCTAACCTTTACGGGAAGGCCTATAGGTACGGATATGCGCTAGGATTCTCAAGTGCCCTGCAGCCTGATTTCCAGGAGATCAAAAAGTACGACTTTGAGCAAGGCACTTCGCAAACGCTCGTTTTCGGTGACGGCAAAATGGCAGCTGAACCCGTCTTTGTTCCCCGAGAAGGCGCAACCAACGAGGATGATGGGTACTTATTGACCCTCGTCTTCGACCCAGCGAGCAACAAAAGCGATTTGGTGATTGTGCCTGCTGAGGACTTATCGGCTGGAGCGATAGCGACCATCCACCTGCCCCGCCGGGTGCCCTTTGGCTTCCACGGAGACTGGATCGGTGCGTAACATGCGCATAGGCCAATAAAGTTTTTTAGGCTGCCAGAGAACTAGCAGCTAACCAAACGCAAAACTTAAGTAACTCGTGCTCCCCTGCTGAGGCTTGTAAATCAGAGTGGACTGACCGCTGCCTGCCTAACAGAGGCACTTTACTGCTGGGGCGCGAGGTTTCTCCCCAATCCGTGATTAGCGCACGTCTCAAGCAACTGGAAACGCTAGGGCGCTAAGCGACTCGCCGTTGGAGCTTATCGACGCTAGCGCTTCGCATTATTAAATGTCTCTGTCAATCGACTGTAGTCGGCTCCTGTGGTTTTGAACAGCAAGTCACGCAGACCCAGTAATTGGGCCATATCCTCGCCGTATTGCTCGATGAGCTCATCGGCCCAAGGCTCATAATTCTCGACTTGCCTCATCATCAATCGGGTATAGGTGATATGGCACACAACGCGCTCTCCCTCGAGCTGTCTTGGGTAATTCGAGTGCCAAATGTTTCCATCCCAAAGCGCGACGCTGCCAGCCGGGCATTCAATCGGCTGCGCGTCTTTCAACGCTCGAATCTCATCACCATTAGGGTGTCGTCTCGATGCGTTACTACCAGGGATAATGAGCGTTGCGCCACCTGCCTCGGTGTAGTCGTCCAGCGTCCAGCACGCGGTAAGCAACATGTTGTGGGCAGGGAACGGGGCAGGAAGCCAATTATGATCAGCATGAAGCCCGATACTCGGCGCCCCCTTCCCTCGCACGCTCGCCGCTACCTGACTGAGTAAGTGACCACGACCCACCGAGAACTCAGCCATCGCGCGAAGCGCCGGTTGCAGAACCGCCTCGACAAACACTGAATCTTTATGAAGCAACATATTGGCACCCCCCGATGCGCTGTGCTCCTTAATCGCCTGTCGCAATCGATCATTAAAATCCGCAGTCGCCATTCCCTCGATAACAGTCCAACCGTTCGTGACTAATTCTTCACAATGACGGGTAAGACCCAGAGATTGAATGACGGGGGCTAATTCCTCAGAAATTGCGCCGGGTGGCAGGGTGTCATAAATCGCATCCATCACGTCAACTCCTTTGTGGTCTATAAGTTGAAGTCAGGCATTTCGAGCCGGGAAGCTCCCGTTCGTTCCTTATGCATCTTATCTCGAAGCTCACGATAGTCATCTCGATCTTCCAGTCCGCAATAGTGCCAGACCAATTCTGTTCCTGGGCCTTGCGCAAAGATGTGCCCAACGTTGCCTGCTTGCTTGAACCCAAGAAAGTCTTGGAGTTCATTCGGGAATGCCATTTTGCGTGCAGGATGGATAAGAGCCCTAAGCCGTGGGACGACCCAGAATGTGTGGCTAGCAACACGATAGCAGGGTGAAAGTCGAACTAACCCCTTTCTACTTAATCAGCTCGGTATCCACCGTCACCAAAAACATTGTTTAGAGCAGCGATCGATGAGCAAACTAAACACAGGACTCATCGCTTGGCTCAAACAACATCTCAGGGTTAACCATGGTTTTCATCTCTAAGATGTTGCCATTTGGGTCCTCAATGAAGAATGTTTCCTGCTCGAATACGCTGCCAACGAACCGTCGATACGGCGGATCGAGATAGTCAAACGATGAACCTTCAATACGGCGTTTGAGCGCCTGAAAGTCCGCCTCAGATAGATGCGCGCCAAAATGGGGAACGGGCACGTTGCCCATATCCACATCGTGTCGAACCGACGGAAGGCGCTCCTCACTTTGATGAAGGGTGAGCTCATTGCCCCAAAAATTAACATCGATCCACCGGCCGGATTCAGCATTTCCCGTGGAACACCCCAACACATCTCTATAAAAAGTAAGGGCCAGCTCAATATCGCCAGCTGGAATGGCCAAATGAATCGTGCTCGACATATTTTGAAGCCTGCTGTTTTCCTGAGGGTAACGATCTTCTTAGTCAAAGCAAAGCAAATGCTAGACGCCTTAGTTATCCTAATATTTCGCTTGGTTATTAGGTTGACCTGCTTTTATCACCGATGACAACGAAAATTTTCTAATTACAACAAAGCTCAGTTTGGCATCCAGGGCACTGGCACGTCCCCAGACAGGGTGACCCTGCGAATGCTGCGAGTGTGAGGGTAATAATCGCTGGCAGCGTAGTGCTGCACGGCCCGATTATCCCAAAACGCGATAGAACCAGGCTGCCAGGCGAAACGACATATCAGCTCTGGCCTGGCATGCTGCGCTAGTAGCATCTTAGACAGAGCAAGGGATGCGGCTTCACCCAAGGGCTCTTTTGTATCGCGATTAAACAGCGACTCATGACGTAGAAAGCCACCATGAATATATAGCGCAGGCTTTCCTGTTTCTGGGTGTTGACGGACGAGGGGATGATCCACACCAAAGGGGATGCGCGATTTTACTTCCTCGATGAGCGCCGCATCCTGGAGTGGGTCTAACGCGCTCAAGAAATACCTATAATCATGAATCCCTGAGAGTGGCAGTAATGTTTCCTGCAATGTGGCGGGCAGACCGCGAAACGCCGCATGACTATCGGCAAATAAGGTGTCGCCCCCGATGGGCGGCACGATGAGCGCCTGGGCAATGGAACCCAGCGACGGCGCCTCCATCCAAGTCACATCAGTGTGCCAGCCATTCTCGGAACCCGGCCGAGCCTCGTCATGACTGATCTCGATGACCTTCGGGTTGTTACCTAGCCGACCAAATGGAAAAACGTCGAGCGCACCGAACCGCTCCGCAAACTGAATGAGCTGCTCCTCGCTAAGCGGTTGATCACGAAAGAAAATCACTTTTCTTTCGAGGAGGGTCTGGCGGATACACTTGATCAGGCTGTCGCTCAGTGGCTCTCTGAGGTCAACTCCGTGGATAATAGTTCCCAGCGTTAAACCGATATGCTCGAACGAGAGCCCCTCACTCCGTGCGGCTTCGACTAATGGACCCGATACTGGCCGCTCGTCCATGGCCTGCCACTCAAGATAGATGCCGTAAGGCAATCGGTTATGGTCAGGAAAACGAGCGCTCGGCGAATTCTCCGCCTCTACCTTTCTCTCAAGTCTTCGAGCCGTCAGCGATTCCGCTGTTTGGATGGCTGCCAAATTGAAATCCGAAGCTGGCATCACTGTTCCTACCACATAGCGATTGGATTAATGATCATCTGCACGGCCCCCTTCAACTTCGCCTGACCAAGCACGAACATAAACTCTTGCACGCCCTCTGCCGCTAGTCGACCGGTATTCATCGTCTCGAGGATGTAAATGCCATTTTCTTTTAGCAGCGTGACATGACCATAAAAAATCTTATCGCCTGGGGCGGCTGGCACGGCCTCGAGCCCCCAGGTGTCGGCGCCCACTGCCATGGGGTTCAAGCCAGCAAGGAATACGGCAGCCTCATTGGTAATACCAGGAAGCGTGCTACCCCACGTTTGCGGGTCTGATTCCAGCATTTTGTCGGTATACCCGGTGTGGAAAAGAACGATGTCTCCTTCATTGACGACTACTTTTTGCGATTGCATGGCAGCTTTAATGTCTTTCGAGCCAAAGGCTTGGCCCGGGGCCAGGCTATCAACGCCGAAGTGTTTCGCCATATCTATTAACACAGCGCGGGCAATCATCGGCGGCACATTATGTGTACCTAGCTTAGTAAGTCCAGTGATCTCCGAGAACTCACTTCCTTTATTGCAGTTGTAGAAATAGCCATCCTCGCCCATATGACCCAGACCATCCAATTGCGGGCCCGTACCAAGCCACATTTGAACTAGATCATCGTTATAAGTCGCAGCCCAACCATAAGTTGCTTTGGTATCGAAACCCAATTGCTGCCCCGGCTGGACTACCTGAAGCTGAGTGTATCGTGGCGGGTAAGCCGGCATATTCGGATCAATGACGATACCTAGGCCATGACTCTCACCTTTTTTCACTAGCTTTGTAGCGAGTAAGACACGCTCCGGTGTCACGTAGTTCGCCGCACCCAGCTGATCTTCCGCACCCCATTTCGAGGGGACACATTCATTACCCAATGAAGCGCTGCTCCAAGATGCAATGAGCAATGTCCCTATTGTCGCAATAACTCGGTTCGTTATGTTGGCGATCATGTTCCCCCCATTTTTTCCGCTTGAGTATTCTTTACACTACCTGTTTAAAGCTTCGATCCAAGACATATCAGCAGCCTGCTTTAACTTGAATCGCTGTAGTCTGATCATGCAGAGCAGGGTGCCCTAGATCAAGCGCGACAACCGTTCATTGAAGTCTGCGACCTTGAACGGTTCCAGGGTCTAGACGATTCAACGCGACGCTTCTTCAAGTCGGGTCATCGTGAGCCTCTGGTCTCGTAGTGCCGTTACTCGAGCAGCGCCATTCGCTCCACTAGATCCAACATTTCGAAACTAGGGACACGAAAGCCTGTTGACCAGGGACAACTGTTCCTCGCCGAGCAGGTATCGGGTGCGCTCGGTGGAAAGCTATTGACGTTAAATGCGTAGTCTGTCTCCGGATTCGCTTGATACTTAGTCACCACGACAACAACAACATCAGCTTCTGGCCAAACAGTGATCTGCTGCCCGTCCAGCCCGAGCGCCTGAAACCCGGTCCAAGGTGGCGGTTCACCAAATCGTGACTCGTTGATCAACCACCACTGGAGTCCGTAGTAAAAAGACCCTCTCGTGCTTTGCTCAATAAAGCCAGGCGAAACGACAGACTCACCGTTCCAACTACCGTTTCTGGCGAAAAGTAAGCCAAACCTAGCAAAATCAATTGGGCGCATGTCCAAGCAGCAATAGGTGAGCGCGTTTCCCGGATCGGCATCCCGCCAGTAGCCGACTTTAGTCACATCGATACCAATGGGTTCCAACAATTTCTGACGCAAATAATCATGAGGAGCCTGACCAGTCGCGCGGCGAAGGATCGGCTCCATGAGCTGAGAGTTCGCATTTGAGTACACGAACCGAGTACCAGGCTCTCTCCGAAGCGGATGCTGAATCGCATAAGTAGTCTGATCATTAGCGCCGAACACTTCATCGTCGCCAGGATAGCCCGACTGCATCAGTAAGATCTGACGAATCGTAATATCGGCTTTGTCCGTACCCTCCCACTCTGTGAGGAATTCGCTTGCTCTTTGGTCGAGGGACACTATCGCTCCCTCATCAATGGCTATACCGACCAGTGCCGCGTAAAAGCTTTTTGCAACTGACCAACTGGTTGCCGGCGACGATTCGTCAAAGCCAGGAGCGTAGAAACTACCGATCGTGTAACCATTTTTGACGATGACACCTGCCTGAACCGCCATGTCTGTGCGAATCAAATCGAGCACACCATCCACAGCCTCTTGACTCAGCCCCATTGACTCGGCATCACGAGATGCCAGGTTCCAGCCAAACGTCGGGTCTGGAGCAGGCTCAAGACTCACCGATACGCCAAGCCGCGCAAGCTCTCCTGCAATAGCCTCCGCCGTTTGATTGGGAGCATTCAATGCGGTTGCCCCTGAAATCACCGCTTTACCCGAGAATCCAAATAGGCTCCTCATCAGCATCAGACCATCGGTCAACGGCTGCACCAGTCCATCGCCATCTAGGTCTAATTCCGGCTCGATGGATTCGAGATAGGCCTCAATGTCAACCGGACTTGTACGAGTCCCTTCTACGGCTTGGACGGTGAGCGCCTGGTCTCTGAACCCAAACAAATATCTCAGCACCAAGAGCCCGTCGGTCAGCGCCTTTGCCTGCCCGCTACAATCGACATCGAGCATGACGGACGCATCAATCTCGGCACACTGGTTCGCGGTAATTGTTTGTAACAAGCCGCTTTCAAGCTGTATCGCTTGACCTTGATTGGGCTTCTCGAAGGGATTCGCCTGCGAATGGCTGACTGTCGCCAAGAGGCTAAGCAACGCGAAAAGTGAGACAAACCCATTTGTTGACGCGATTAGCCGTAACCTAGCTGCCCTCTTTCTTGAGCGTAGGAAATTGCTGATAGGCAGTGACATCCACAGCCCAGCCAATTGCTGCTTAAAGCTACGACCTGATGGAAAAGAATGATTACTCAAGTTCTCACCAAAGATTGGGACACATCAATCTTACGAAAGATGAGACACTGATTGTTAGCAGGCATCGCGCGATCCTCAACGAGCGTCAACCCTTCACGCTTAGCAATATGCTCGACCCATTCAAATGAGCGAACGCCGCTTTTTTCATCTCTATCCCTCAGCAACTGATCAAAGTCACGATTGGAGTCCGTCGTAAATTCGCCGCAATATTTAAACGGACCATAAAGCATGAACAGCCCGTCAGCGCCCGTCGCTCTGGCGCCACCAACAATCAACCGTTCTCCTAGGTACTCGCTCACAATGTGAATGACATTAGCAGAGAAAACACAGTCTACTGAACGACTCGGCCACTCCTCTTGGGCTAAATCAAGGCCAAACGGGGGGCGCACGTTCGAAGGTGCGTAACGGGCTAGATTACTGGCGAGAACCTCCATTCGATCTGGGTATTCAGTGGGTTGCCAAGACACATGTGCCAAGGTACTAGCAAAATGAATGGCGTGCTGGCCCGATCCACTGCCTATCTCGAGGACTGAGGCACCCACCGGCAACCAATCATGAAGCGCCTCAGCAATGAATGACTTGTTGTTGTCGGCGGCTTGAGAGAATTGTTCCACCGTGCCTGATCACCTATCCCTGCCTTATGCGGATATTAGGGCAATATTCCGGGCCGAACCAATTTGAATCCGAGTTGAGTAATGCGTACGAGTAACACTCTCACCAGATCCTCAAAACAGCGTAGACTCGAAATGGAAAAGTAATCACTGGAACGCACATGTTAGACCTTCACTACTGGCCTACCCCCAACGGAAAGAAAGTCACGATTCAGCTCGAGGAATGCGGGCTCGACTACAACCTTGTGGAATGCAATATCGGCAAAGGCACTCAGTTCACCGGCGAGTTCCTGAGCATCAACCCAAACAACCGAATGCCTGCGCTGGTGGACAACGCGCCGGAAGATGGTGGCGGACCAATCTCGGTGTTCGAGTCAGGCGCGATCATGCTCTACATCGCGGAAAAAAGCGGCCAATTTATGCCGAGTGACCCGCGAGGCAAATTTAACGTGGTGCAGTGGGTTATGTGGCAAATGGCAAATCAGGGGCCAAAGACGGGCGAATGTGGGCACTTTCGGCGCCTTGGCGAAGATGCCGGCGATCAGACTTACGCGGTAACTCGGTTTACTGATGAAGTGAATCGATTCTACGGAGTGCTCAATAATCAGCTGTACCAGCAGCGCTACATCTGTGGGGACGAATACACCATCGCCGATATGATTTGTTATCCCTGGACAGTTAATTGGGCTGGACAGGGCCAGGACATCAACGACTTCAAGTATTTCAGGAGGTGGTTTGATGAGCTGAGTGATCGACCTGCTGTCCAGCGCGGTATGGCCGCCGGCTCCGATATGCAAAATGACTTTTCATCGTTGTCTAAGGAAGAAGCGAAGGCACTGAGAGCCCTCCTTTATAACCAGCGAGCCAGGCCAGCTCCCGAAACAGGAGGAATAGAGTCATAGGAGTTAGGCAAAGCGCTAGCCGCTCGCTGGATCCGTAAGAGGCCTAACTCCTCGGTCACATCGGCGCCAAAGATCTCTAGTTGGCTCCGACGCGCGCTCTCAGCCCCCAAAGCGTCAGACCAACTGCCAGCAATGCAGTCACTGCGACACTTATCAAAAGCAGGGAGACAATCGCTTCATCAAATGTGGAACCTTGCCGCCCAGCCGAGGCGACCGGTGTCATTGTCCCAGCTCCAGCCCACGCGCCATAAAAACAGCCGAGCCAGTTGGCAAAACCTGAATAAATCCAAAGCAGCCTAGTTCCTAGAACAAAAGTGGAACTAAGCGCCAAGTGAGGCGATAGCAGGCCAAAGACGATGAGCAGCAACCCACTCATTAGCCCGACAGTATGCGCAGACAAGGCTAATCTAGGGATGCTTGCCTGTGGAATGAAGAAGGCCCCTAGCAAAGCCAGCAAGATAAGCACGAATCCCCAACGAACACTTGATCGATCTATCATTGAATTTCTCGAATGGTTTAAGTAACAACCCCAGGCAAAATGCGCGATCAGGTTGGCCTATTCATCACTCTCAGGTACTTCAGCTTGGTCTTACCCTTGTTGACCACCCGATGAAACACTCCAGCATGTACAGTGACGATATCTTGAGGATTGACTGTAATCACCTCCTCTTTCTCGCCCTGACCTTCATCCGGGTGCCGCAGGTACATTTCACCCATTCCTTGGGTAAAGAAAAATATCTCGTCCTGGAGCGTGTGTTTATGACCATTAGTCTGCTTATCGGGGAATAAGTGACTGCTGCTAAGTACTAGGTGGTCACCAACATAGTTCTCTTTTACGGTGTAGCTTTCGTTCTCTTTAGTGATGTGACCACCAATATCATCAAATTCTTCTTTGCTCATCATTCCCCTCTAACTCTCTAGTGATTTGAAGCGAGTTATGAAACCTCATCTCGATTAACAATAGACTAAGCGACTCCACGCTCCCCTGCTCAATTTATTCGTTTAATGTCGTTGACTGTCCTTATCACTTACTCCCTATTCTTCTTAGCTCGACAACAATCCGTTTCCAGGTAGCGAACAATCCGAAACAACAATCAAGTCAGCAAAACCACGTTTTCGTCAATTGTCCGGTGACCGCCTCCGATCATCGCTGGGGAATCACAGCCGCCCTACTGAGCGGGTCGGGGCGAACCAATCCATCTGATCCTTTTCACTGGTCCACCGGAATTCACTCCAGACGGCCACCAGCGACACTGCCGAGCGGATGCCTACAGCCAACCGATGCGAGACGCTGCAAAAGGCTTCTAGTTGCATAGTGGCCTTGCGACTCATTTAACTCTTACCCTATCGTTACCCTATCTCTACTTGCTAACTCAACACAACGGGCCGTCTCTTTTTATAGCGCCCAGCCCAACATGCGTTCATACCGGAGGGCGCGTCTCTTGAAGCGAATGACTACCATCCCCAAGCTGACCCCTATGCTCACCCCCACGTTGGTTGTAGCCATATTGCAGGGACTTTCTTTGTACGGGCTGCACCTGTGTTTCGAGCACGATCTTTGGCCTAGCCAACACCCCATCTTTTTTGTTCCCGTTATAACGGCGCTGGTCATGTGGCCCATAGGGATTGCCTACCTTGAGGACAAAGCCAATCATCGGCGGGTCATTCTCATCACGGGTCTTACTGTAGCCGCAATGCTACCGCTCGCCGCTTACATTGGCTGGCAGATTACCCCTTGGGCAGAGATTGAATCGGAAGCGCTCTTGGCGACCTACATATTCTCGATGATTGCCATCGCTTTTATGCTGCTACTCACTCTTGAACACTACCTAATAGGCCAACCTCGGCGCTATGGTGATTTCTACTCTGCCTCCTGGAGCAACGGCCTCGTCGCACTGATGACGGGCGCTTTATGTATTGCGGTCACGCTTGTGCTTTCTTTGTGGTCAGCATTATTCAGCGTCATTGGTATTTACTTTTTCCGAACGCTCTTCACTCACGACCTATTTATCGCCTTATGTGGGTGCATCACGGTTGCACTCGGCATCTCGACCCTACGGCAAAGAGAGTCAATCATTCGCCCGCTTTCCAAAGTTGCCGGCAGCCTCGCGCAACTACTGTTACCTGTCGTTATTATCGTTGAACTACTCTTCTTACTAGCCCTTCCAGTCACTGGGCTTGCTCCGCTTTGGGGGACAGGTAACGGCACCGCACTACTCATGGCACTAACGGGTCTTGTCTTACTTGGTACAGTCGTTTATTTCGGAGAAACGCCAAACAGCACGGATCATTCGCGAGGCATGCACGTGCTCATCACCATCGGCGTGATCGTACTGCCCATCCTTTGCCTACTGAGCGCCTATGGATTATCGCTCAGAGTCCTCCAATATGGATGGACCGTCGAGCGGTGTTGGGCACTTGCTATATGGATCGTTCTGACGGGCTTTGCCTCGTCGTATGCCTTGGCCGTCCTGCGCCATCGCAGCGATTGGTCTCTTTCTCTAGGCCGGATCAACCGCCTTGGACTCTATGGCACACTGGCATTACTGATTGCCATCCAATCCCCACTCTTGGACTTTCGCAAGATCTCCCTCGCAAGCCAGATTGGGAGTACGCAGTTGGATGGAAATCAATGGACGAACTTCGATTTTGGCTATTCACGAGAAATGCTCGGCCGTCCGGGGTGGCTGCATTCAACCAACCTCATTGACGAACTTGGCGAAGAGGACCCTGAACTCGCTCAGCTGATCAAAAATCCTCCCCGCCGGTTACCTGGTGCGCCGCTTGCTGGGAAAGCTAATCTCACGCTTTACCCGGGGGATCTGCTCGTTCCTGCAACCCTGCTCCCGATCATTCGCTCAGAGTCGATGGAGTCGCTCGAGCTGCATATTTTTTCTGTCCAACTGAAGACCGATGGCAGTACCCAATTTTTAGTAGCGAGTCGGTTCAACAAGACGTTCGTGTCACTTGCGATTTACCATGCCACCCCGGAGGACCGGTGGCGACGACGAGAGCTTCAAAGCGATGACCCCACAGGGATGGATGATAAGATGCTAAGCGCACTCATTGAGGGCCGTTACGCCATCGACGCGCCCGAATTCAACGCGCTCCGCATCAATGGGGCGCGATACGACGTTAGATGATCCCCTTCCTCGTGCGCTATGGAACAAAGCGGGAATGGGCGCCTTACGAAAGCGAACTTCAAGAGCATTAAAGTCGCCATGAGACTCTGATTTCCGGGCCGCTAGCCAAATGACTCACCACTTTTTTTTGAACGTGTGTCCATAATCAGTCACTACGGCAACTCATCAAGCCGCAAGATTTGCCGTTCGGGCGGGAACCCCATCAAGAAACGGACCGGCAATCTAAGGGGCATTCGATCCGCGACACGCTGAAACTCATCCCCTACGACCGGCTCAACCGCATATCGCCTCAATTGGCCGTCGACTTCTCCGTCTACTTCGCCAGCTGCCAGCGCTGCGTGATACCAACCCCTCGTCCAATGATGCGCTGAGACGTAGACCCCATCATCCATCTCGACTCGCGCAAGCATCGTGGTTTGTCTAATCTGATCTGGGGACTCAATCGAAATTTGGATCATCGGGATGCCGCAATCCCCTCGCGCGCGCCTTTGGGCCTGCGTGAAACCCTGGCACTCGCCCTTTTCAAAAGATGGTTGCATTAAGCCCAGGTAGATGCCCTCAAAGACCAGCACGAAAACCGCATAAGCCCCAACCAGTCCAATCAACCATTTAATCGCTCGCATTCGCTCGCACTCCCTTGCGTATCATCTAACCCTTCGCGGCTTATTGATATCCGTCGACACTTACCTGCTGCTCAAACGCTCACGCAACGCATGTGCAACTTTCGTGCACCGCTCGTTCAACTTTTGTATAACTCTCTTGAACAAGGTTTTTCAAAATCAGACGAGCGCCACCCCTTCTCGCGCCACCATAGTGAGCAGGCAAGCACCAGACAACACGAAACAGATTATGCGTAGTGGCACCCAATTACTTGTCACCTGCACGAGACTGTGCGCCACTCTAAATCCGACGAACGTCCAAGCAAGCATGACGTGGGTGCTGTCAGTGTGACCGGCCAAGAAAATATAGACCACCACCGCATAAAAGAGCGTAGGCTGCTCAAACAAATGGTTGTAGTTCTCCGTAATATTGCGGAAAACCCCAGGTAAATGTGGTCGAGCCTCGTCTGCGTGTTTTGCCCTCGCGAAATCACCCCCACTGGTGGTGACTCGATAAATCAAAAGCATGCGCGACCCATATAACAGCAGCGTCACCACCCCCGTGAGTACGATCATGCCAAACATCGGTTGTAATATATCCATCGTTAGTCCTCTATAGCTGTACAACCAATGATGGCAGATCGACTAGGCTATTCGGAACCTGATTTCTATGAATGAACTCATTTTTTCGGACTACCACCCGTCCGATCGACCCACCTGCTCTGCGTTCTTTGAGCGTAACTGCCCGGCGTACTTCGCGATCGAGGAGCGATCCGAATACCAAGCTTTCCTAGAGGCTGAGCCAACGCAATATTGGCTCGCTTGGGCGGACAATGTGGCGGTAGCGTGTTATGGCGTGAACATAGAGCGTGATGTCGCCAGCATCGATTGGATCATGGTGGACCCATCGCACCAATTAATGGGGGTGGGCGACGCTATGGTGAAACGAGCGTTAGATCTCTTCAACAAGCACAACGTGAAGGAAATTAAGGTTGCAACCAGCCAGCACGCCAACCGCTTCTTTGAGCGCTATGGCCTCGTTGAAACAAGTACAACGTTGCACGGATGGGGGAAGGGAATGCACAAAATTGATATGGTGATGAGTCTGTAGCACCGGGCGAACAGACAGCACCTTAGTTTCTCTCGCCCTCATCCGAGGGTTTAATCGGGTAATCCCAACACACGTTTTGCGATGATGTTGCACTGCACTTCATTGGTGCCGCCGTAGATCGTCACCGCGCGACTGGACAGCCATGACCGAGTTGCGCCCACTTCGTCGTTTGAGAAGCCATTACCCTCCCATCCCGCGCCTTGGGTACCCATCAGGCGAGCCGTAAGATCCTGTCGATCCTGCGCGAGCGATGAGCCATAAAGCTTGAATATAGAAGTTGCAGCACCAGGGGTTGCTCCGCTTGAGGCCTCAGCACCGGCTCGACGCTGGGTCGCAGAGAAGGCGGCGCTGCGCATTTTCCAACGTATGACCTCGTCCCGTAGTGACGGATCGGCGATCTTGCCGTCATCTGAGCCGACATAATCGAGCCCAACCTCGGCCACATCGAGGTCAATTGTCACTCCCACCGGTCCTGACTTACCAATAGAGGGACCAAGCCCGCCCTGGCCTGAGCGCTCGTGTTGGAGGAGCCGCTTGCCAACGGTCCAGCCTTCATTCAACTGGCCTATCAAGTCTCGTTTTTCGGCGATGGCGTTATCCAAGAAAGTTTCACAAAAGTGGGATCCGCCAGAAATCAATTGAATGGGCTTAACGGTTACGCCCTCTTGGTCCATTGGCAGCAATACAAAGCTAATACCTTGATGCTTAGGCGCCTCGTTATCCGTCCTAACGAGGCAGAACATCCAGTCAGCAAATTGCGCACCGGACGTCCAAATCTTCTGGCCATTAATGGCAAAGTGATCACCCTGATCATCCGCTTGGGTGCGCAATCCAGCCAAGTCCGAACCAGCCCCAGGCTCACTGTAGCCTTGGCACCAGTTCGCCTTTCCCTCAGCAATCGCGGTCAGGTGTCGCTGCTTTTGGTCGTCCGTTCCATATTCGAGGAGCGTCGGACCGAGCATGCGGGTGCCCATATTGCGCAGCGGCGGCCGAGCGTCAATGGCCGACATTTCTTCATACAATACTTTAGTTTGCTCAAGGCTTAGACCGCCCCCTCCGTATTCAGCAGGCCACATCGGTACCGTCCAGCCCCGCTCCGCCATGATCTCCAGCCAAGCATCCACATCTCTATCATAGGTTTTTTTGGTCGTCCCTAAGTGGATGTCGCCCTCACCGCGAGCGCCCTCGGGGCAGTGCTCACCCAGCCAGCCCCTAACCTCTTCACGAAATGCTTGTAACTCGCTCATGCTGCTCTATCTCCAACTCCTGATTCTGATCGACTGCTCGCATCGACAGTTTTTATCGACACCTTTCAGCGACGGTTCTCATCCTCGAAATCCCTGCACATTTTGACAACTATCGCTTGCAAGCTGCCACCATTCTTTAACCGATACCATCATTTAATCATCGTCGCTCGTGTCCTGCGACTCATAGCTACCCTTTTACTTCAGGGCAACCAAAGGATGAAAGCCAAGGCAATCCATGCAGGCTTAGCTCCATCTAGCCTTAACCGAATGTATCAGCAACGAATAGGGCTAGCGCTGCTTGGTTAAACGAGAGCCCGCAGTGCTTCAAGCGAAGGTGCACCGGGGTAAACCATTAACACCGCATCATCAAAGCCCGCCTCAGCGTAACTTGTTAACTGCTCTCTCAGGGCACCAATATCGGTATTCCCCATGACTAAGATCGTTGAAACGATCGCGCGCTGACCACCTGCAGCTTGGTAAGCCTTTAGTGCCTCGCCACACTCTACGGGAGTACGGTGCAAGCCGGATGCGATCCAGCCGTCAAACTCGGTCGCAGCGCGCTTCACGTTTTGACCCCAGGTGCCGAGTAGTAACGGCGGACCGCCCTTCAAATTCGGTGGTAATCCAACATCCCCATTACCAACCTGGCCGGATGCAAAGCCCTGCCTTAATGCTTTTAGACTGATCTCCATCTGATGAAACCGACGACTGAAAACTTGGTCATGTAATGCATAGTCGGCTTGTGTTGACCCTGCACCAACGCCTAGGAGCAATCGATCGCCCGCGATCTGGAGCAAGGTCAGCACCTTAAGTACCACGTCAGCAGGATGATAGAGCGGTAATTGCAAAATCCCGGTGCCCAGTTCAACGCGTGTCGTCACCGCGGCAGCAGCTGTGAGTGCAAGGAGCGGATCGTGCATCACGAACCCTCGGCCCGTGGCATGCGCGGACCAGATGCTATCGAAACCCGCAGACTCAATGGCTCGTGCCTCGTTCACCAGATGGTTGGGTTGATCCCCTGCTGGAGTTAACAGTGCGCCGAGTCGCATACTTATTCCTTTTTCTCGCTAACAATGGACGATCAACGCTGAGCCAAAACCCTCGCTCAATTTACGCCTTGTCTTCTCGTACTCTCTCAGACGAGCCACAGCTCCGATGCACCCTGGTCTGCAAACCCGCGGGCGGCCCCCGATAAACAAACCTCCATAGGAGTTCTAGCCGTCTTTTTGGATTGACGGGCTCCGGGCCTCAAGATAGTCAGCGTTTGCTTTCGCATCCAGGCGTGTGGCCGCGGGAGC
>CAJXDD010000023.1:0-21303 GCA_913052075.1 uncultured Gammaproteobacteria bacterium | reverse complement strand
TTGGATCGCCGAGACCGATGGTGTTAGTTGTCGCGAACATCCGGAAACTTTGATGGGGACTAATCACCCTACTTTGGTCTAATAGGGTCAACTTCCCCTCGACCTCCAGCACCCGCTGAATGACAAACATCACATCCGGGCGACCCGCGTCATATTCATCAAAGACAATCGCGCATGCGCGCTGCAGCGCCCAAGGCAACAGCCCTTCCTTGAATTCGGTGATTTGTTGGCCGTCTTTCAAAACGATAGCGTCTTTGCCAACCAGGTCCATCCGGCTCACATGCGAATCCAAATTGATCCGGATGCACGGCCAATTCAATCTAGCAGCCACCTGCTCGATATGGGTCGATTTTCCCGTACCGTGATACCCCTGAACCATACAACGCCGGTTGTGCGCAAAACCCGCCAATATCGCGAGGGTTGTCTCTGGATTGAATCGATAAGTGGGATCAATAGTAGGTACATGCTCTGACGGCTTCGAAAAAGCCGGGATCTCCATATCGATATCAAGCCCGAAGACTTCTTTTGCACTAACCGTAGTATCGGGAATTCCATCCCCACCTAGCGCATCTTTTTGCTTTGCCATGCATCGTCCTTACTACTGAAGATCTATTCGCTTGATTAGTCTCTGCTACGAGCATTCATCAGGCCTGTATTGGCAGTGGTCGGCTCTTGCGCCGCTCGCTACCCATTCGGTTTAGTATTTCTAGCGATCGTTTCAAAACCTTTATGTTGCAAATCCCATGAGCGATCAGCGACGGGGTAGCCGTCATGTACTCCACCATTAGCGCTGGGTTTGGTGCCGAAGACATCTCTCTCGCACCGTTGGCCCACCAATCCTTTCACTGCTCCAATCTGATCTACCTAGCCACCTTTGTCGCTGCCTGGACCATATTCCCCAGGGTTTTCACGCACCCCAGGGGGCCGATAAGAATACCATTCCGCTACCAAATTACCATGAGTCCCACAGGGCTTGTGTCGGCAATGAAATGAGTGTCAAGCAGATCAACATTTATCGCGCAAGGCGCGGACATCAACCGAATGAGTACTCAGCTGGCGCTAGCTAACTTCAGATTGAGATCGCTTAAGCGTTGCCAAGGGTTACCCTCAGCCTGGCCTTTGGTCTGGCGATCTAATTCGGAGAGCAGCGGCAGTAAGGACACGTAGTGCGAGGACGGTGAGCGCTTCAGCGCTTTTGCTATGAGCGGTTGACGCTTGGGCCAAATACGAAACCGCCGAATCACTTCATCAACACTTGAACCATTCGCTTCAGTGCTCATTTGTGCCAGCTGGCGAACTTCACGCGTCAAGGCTGAAGCGATGACAACGGCATCAATTCCCTCAGCCTCCAGCGCACGCAGCATTCGTAGACTTCGGGAAGTTTGTCCTGCTAATGCAGCATCAAGCCACTGGTAGACATCAAATCGAGCCTGATCTGTCACCGCTGCCTCAATCATGTCTTCGGTGATCGCACCGTCAAGCGCCTGAAGCGCTAGACGATCGATCTCTTGCACCGCTGCGAGCAAGTTCCCTTCAATTTTCCGGGCGAGTGCATTAATCGTGGCTCGGTCTGCTTTGAGTCCACGACCCGCCATCCTTTTATGAATCCAACCGGGCAATTCTTTTGGCGCTAGCGGCCACACCTGAACGCTGATCCCTTGCGCTTCGACGGTTTTAAACCATTTGGTTTTCTGGCTCGCAGCATCAAGACGCGGAGAAGTAATTAGGATGATGTTGTCGTCGGTGCTCTGCGCCAACGATTGAAGTGCTTTAGACCCTTTGTCGCCAGGCTTTGCTGACGCCAGGCGAAGCTCGAGCAATTTTCTGCTGGCAAAAAGCGACAACGCATCCGACTCGCCAAGGACCTCTTGCCAGTCAAAGCCTCGTTCGACGTGGTAAACCACCCGCTCATCGGCGCCGGCACGCCTGGCGGCTGTTCTAATCGCATCCGAGGCTTCCTGTACAAGCAAGGGCTCGTCCCCCGAAACCCAGTACATGCGTTCCATCGACCCTGCCAGATGTCCGTCGAGCTTGTCGGGATACACTTTCACTAAGCTATTCCATTAGGGCTGGAGCAGTTGGTTCCATATTAGCGATCTCGAACCCAATCTGCCGCAAAAGTTTGTCCGCTAACGCGTCGCGTAATTGATTTAATAGGCGTTGCTCAGCTTCACCTGCCGCGAGCAAATTGCTGCGCTGCTCAACAAACCGATCCGATGTGTTGACGGTTAGCGGGCCCAATAGTTGACCGCCCCCGTCGTAGAGTTCGAGCGACCACGCTAATGTCACTCGATAGTTAATCACCGCATCTAATGGCGAAGCCGCAATTGGCCATTTCTGGTACACCTCATTGAGCAACGATAAGCGGTACTTTGGGATCTGTAATTCACTGCTGGATAAGCGATCTGCGAGAAGGCGCTGTGCGACTCGCAACCTGGGTTCACTGACTGCCTCAACCCTAACGCTAGATAGTTCGGCGCCTACGTCCGCCACACGAAGCTGGTACCCGCACCCTGAGAGGAGCGTTCCGATCAACAGGACGAGTACAGAGCGGGAGACAGCCATCAATTCACAACGAAATTAATCAGTTTTCCGGGAACAAAAATGACCTTGCGAACGGTTTTCCCCTCAAAATACTTCTGACAATTCGGATGTTCCCTTGCCGCTTGGGTCGCATCTTCCTCAGAAATATCTGCAGCCACGTCGATATTGGCTCTCAATTTGCCGTTGATCTGAATCACCAGAGGAACAGTAGATCGCACCATTGCCGATTCGTCCGCGGTCATCCAATGGGCATCGGCAAGTTCTGACTCATGCAGTGTTCGCCACAGCGACTCAGAGACGTGCGGCGTGATCGGTGCCATCACCATGACGATGGCAGAGAGCGCCTCATGAAGGACACCTGGTGCCTGCTCCGATGCAGGCTCGTGCTTGTTGACAGCATTCATCAGACTCATGGATGCCGCAACGACTGTATTAAACGCAAGGCGGCGCCCATAATCGTCATGCGCTTTAGCAAGCAGTTCATGCGTTTGTCGTCTCAACTCTCGCTCTGCGTCGCTTAATGCATTTGCGTCAATCGCCTTGCGACCTCCCATCGAGGCGACCTCATGCACCGCTGGCCAGAGCCGGGTGCGCAGCCATTTATGAGCCGACTCGACCCCGTTTTCCGCCCATTCGAAGCTCTGTTCGGGAGGCGCCGCAAACATCATCGCCATCCTGACCGCGTCTGCACCAAATCGATCTAACAGGTGCTGGGGATCGCCTGCATCGCCGGCGGATTTACTCATTTTGCTGCCGTCTTTTAGCACCATGCCGAGGGCTAGCAACTTTTCAAACGGTTCATCGCCTTCCACAAGATCGAAGTCGCGCATCACCTTGTGAAAAAATCGGGCGTACAGTAAGTGCAAGATGGCATGTTCTTCGCCGCCTACATAGTGATCGACGCGGCCCCAATAGCGGGCCCTTTCATCGAGCATGGCGTTCGCATCGCTCGACATGAAGCGCGCGTAGTACCAACTCGATTCCATAAAGGTATCGAAGGTGTCAGTTTCCCGCTCTGCGTCGCCGCCGCAGCTCGGGCAGGCCACCTTTGCCCAGTCCTGCATCTTCTTTAGCGGCGAGCCGACGCCCTCAAAGACAACTTCAGTGGGCAATTCCACTGGCAAATCGTCCTCCGGTACTGGTACTGCACCACACGCACCGCAATGAATCATGGGAATGGGACAGCCCCAGTAGCGCTGACGAGAGACCCCCCAATCCCGCAACCGGTAATTGACCTGCCGATCCCCCAGCCCTTTTTCATTGAGTGCCCGAGTGATGGCGTCGAACCCGCTTGCGAAATCAAGCCCGTTAAACGGTCCTGAATTAATCAGGATGTGTTTATCTGTCAGCGCGCCTTTTTCAAGATCTTGGTCAACGGAAGTTGCCTCAATAACTTGCTTGATGGGCAATCCATATTTCTTGGCAAATTCCCAATCCCTCTGGTCATGGGCGGGAACCGACATCACAGCGCCACTGCCGTATTCCATTAACACGAAATTCGCGATCCAAACGGGAATCGGCTCACCCGTCAGCGGGTGTTCGGCCACGAGACCAGAATCCATGCCTAGTTTCTCTAGCTTGGCCATGTCTGCTTCGGCCATTTTGACTTGGTTGCACACCTCAACGAACTCCGCGATCTCCGGATTGCCGTCTGCCGCCGCTTTTGCCACCGGATGTTGCGGCGCGACAGCAAGGTAGGTCGCGCCCATTAAGGTGTCAGGCCGCGTGGTGTACACCGTGATGCCGCCAAAAGACGCCATCGGAAAAGTCAGTTCAACTCCTTCTGACCGACCAATCCAGTTTCGCTGCATGGTTTTGATTTTTTCAGGCCAACCATTCAAGCCATCCAGCTCATTCAACAACTCTTCAGCGTAGTCGGTGATCTTCACAAACCATTGCGCAAGTTCTCGTCGCTCGACCTGTGCGCCGGATCGCCAGCCTTTGCCATCGACCACCTGCTCGTTGGCCAGTACCGTCTGATCAACCGGATCCCAATTCACCCAAGCCGCTTTCTTATAAACCAAGCCGCGCTCGAACATCTGGGTGAAAAACCACTGCTCCCATCGATAATAGTCCACATCGCAAGTGGCGAACTCTCGACTCCAATCGAACGCGAGTCCGAGGCGCTGCATCTGTCCTTTCATGTGCGCAATGTTGTTGCGCGTCCAGTGCGCAGGCGGGACTTGGTTCTTGATCGCAGCATTTTCAGCGGGCAGCCCGAATGCGTCCCACCCCATGGGCTGCAGGACCTGTTTACCGTTGAGTCGCTGGAAACGAGCTATCACGTCGCCAAGCGTGTAGGTCCGCACATGACCCATGTGCAGCTGCCCGCTCGGATACGGGAACATCGAAAGGCAGTAGAACTTTTCTTGGTCTGGGACTTCTTTTACTTCATAACGCGCTGTTGCAAGCCACCTGGCTTGCTCATCGCGCTCAAGTGCCTGCGGATCATACGCCAGAGTCGCTGCCTGCCCAGTCATAGCCAAAGTCCTATTCTGCAAGCCGGCAATTCTACCTCAATTGCCAAGTGATCTGGCCTACCGAGCACTAGCCTTAGATGAATCAGCAATCTTGTATCTCTATTGGTTTCGCCACAGGGACGCCGCGATATTCAGCAGGAAAACAAATATAAGAATGGCGCCCAGCACCCCATAGCCAAAGCGGTGATAAGGCGTATCGCCCCTCACAAGCACTAGCTCAGTTTGAAGCACGCCCTGCTGGTTGCGCGGCAAGACATCGGTAATCTCGCCCGCATGATCAATCGCGGCGGTAGTACCGTTATTAGTCACACGAAGCAACCCGCGGCCATTCTCTAGTGCGCGCATCTGAGCGATTTGCAAGTGTTGGACGGGGCCAATCGAGTCCCCAAACCAGGTGTCGTTGCTGATCGTCACTAGCGCCATGGGCTGGGTAGCCGCGCTTCGTACCAAATGTGGGTAGGCGATTTCGTAGCAAATGGAGAGTGACAGCGGCTGTCCTTTGAAGCTGAGTGGCGTTTGTCGCTGAGGGCCCGGCTGGTTACGAGACATCGGCAGATCAAAAAAAGTGATAACGCCGCGCAACCATTGTTCGAGCGGCACGTATTCACCAAACGGCACAAGATGCCGTTTTGCATATGACCCGTCCACCTCACCTAAGCCAAGCGCGGTGTTGGTATAGTCGTTTTCATTTCGGTCCGGCAAACCAATGATCAGTCCCTGGCCTCGCTCGCTAACGACAGCATCCATGGCCCGAAGCAATTCAGTTCGATTCTTCCTAAAGTCAGTAAAGGAAGCCTCGGGCCACACCACCAAGTCAGCCTCGGACAACCCAAGTGTAGGTTGCCAATGTCGGTCAAAATTGGCGTCGAACTGATGGGTCTGCCATTTTATACGCTGATCCAAATTTCCCTGAACGGCAGCCACAGCCAACACCCCTCTCGGCTCAGTCCATCCGATGACGGACACCCATAACGTCACTATCAGTAAACCCAATGATCCCATTAGCGGCACGATATTGAGCCCACGACGGGGCCGACCTAGCCCGAGGATCAAGAGTTCGGCAAAAAGGGCAATGACGCCACTGACCAAAAAAACACTACCGAGCGGCGCCCAACCCGCAAAGATCGTACTTACATGGGCTGTGCCCACGAGGAGCCACGGGAACCCGGTCAGCACCGTCGCTCGCAGTACCTCTCCTAGTACCCAAGTCACAGCAAACCAACAGCCGGCTCGACTCCAGCTGGCGTTCTCGAGGTGATGCAATAACCATGCTTGAGGCAAAAAAGTCAGCGACCAAGCTAGGACAAAGAGCGTGACTATCATCGCCGCTAGGGGCTCCGACGTGCCTCCAAACTCGTGAATGCTGACAAAGATCCAGCTAATGCCCGTCGAAAAAAGCCCAAGCGCGAAGCAGTAGTATCGAGTCAAGCTAACCGTCAACGGTTGACCCGAAGTGAGCAGCCTAAGACCCGCTAGGCCGAATAGGCCAAGCCACCACAATTCGAACGGTGCAAAAGACAGCGTCAGCAACACGCCCAGCAACAAGCAAACGAGATGGCAAGCAAACCCTGAAGGGTTGACGTTAGCCATCCTTATGACGACGAGTGACTTGCAACAGATGCACTCGGCGGTTATCGGCATTCATGACCCGAAATTCCAGCCCATCAATCTCAAGCACATCGTCTCGAGTGGGCAACCGGCCAATGCGATGCATCATCATGCCCCCAACTGTGTCGTATTCATCATCAGCAAAGCGGCTGTCAAATACTTCATTAAAGTCTTCAATCGTTGTCAGCGCTTTCACCATGAACGTTCCGTCGGTGTGCGCTTTAATGAAGTCTTCTTCGTCGTAATCAAACTCGTCTTCGATATCACCAACGATTTGCTCGAGCACATCCTCAATCGTGACGATTCCGCTCAGCCCCCCATATTCATCGTAGACCACCGCCAAGTGATTTCGGTTGGCGCGAAACTCCTGGAGGAGCACATTCAAGCGCTTGCTTTCCGGAATACCCGACGCCGGACGCAACAGATCGCGCAGATTAAATCTCTCTGAGCGATCGGGATGTGCAAGGAAAAGCAGATCCTTCGCCATCAGAATACCGAGCACTTCATCACTGCCGTCAGCAAGCACGGGGAAACGCGAATGTTTACTGTCAATCACAACCGACAGGATCTCACCCGGTGTCTGGTCAATCCGCACGAAGACAACTTGCGCCCTAGGAACCATGATTTCTCGAGCGCGCATGTCGGATACGGTCAGCGCGCCCTCGATGATACTGAGCACCTCAGCATCTAAGAGATCGCGTTGCTCCGATGCTCTCAGTACTTCAACCAGTTCATCTCGACTGCTCGGCTCACCCGTAAGCGCCATCGAAAGCCGCTCAAGCCACGTTCGACTGCTTTCAGATTTCGATTCCGAATCACTCATGAATCGCTCTCCATATAAGGATTGCTGATCCCGACCTTCTCAAGCATGGCTATTTCCCGTGATTCCATAGTTTTTGCCTGACGCGCTGTTTGATGATCGTAACCAAACAAGTGCAGCATGCCATGGAGGAGGAGGTGAAGAAAATGGTCATTAGTTGATTTGCCTTGCGCCTTCGCCTCTTTGCGCACGATTTTCGGACAGATCACCAAATCACCGAGGCTAAGCGTTCCATCTTCAAGCCATTCCATGCTTGGGAAAGCAAGTACGTTAGTTTCTTGAGCGATGCCCCGATAAGCCTCGTTTAAGGCGCTGATCTCCTGCCCTGTGGCTAAGAGCAGGCCAGTCTCTGTTGAAGCGAGCCTACGCCTCTCGGAGAGTTTCGAACTCGCGAGCGTATCGGTCACCCAACGATAGTAGCTTGACGAGAGCGCTTCACCCAACCATTGCCGATCCGCGCGTCTTGGCGAAAGTAATGCCAGGCTATGCTTGGGGCTGGTTGAGGAATCGGTCGGCAAAACGGGGCGCTAACGGCCATCCTCATGGATTTGATAGGCCTCAACGATGCGCTGTACCAGGGGGTGGCGAACCACGTCTCTCGCGCCAAAGTGCGTAAACGAGATACCCTCGACGGCACCCAACACCCTGATGGCATGCCGCAACCCGGACTGAGTTTTACTTGGGAGGTCAATTTGCGTCATATCACCCGTGACAACGACGGTGGACCCAAAACCAATTCGAGTCAGGAACATCTTCATCTGCTCCGCCGTTGTATTCTGGCTCTCATCCAGAATGATAAAGGCGTCGTTCAAGGTGCGCCCGCGCATGTAAGCAAGGGGCGCGACTTCGATAAACCCCCGTTCGATGAGTTTTTCTACTCGTTCAAAGCCAAACAACTCATAGAGCGCGTCGTAAAGCGGCCTAAGGTAAGGATCAATTTTTTGGGCGAGATCGCCCGGTAAAAACCCCAATTTTTCGCCGGCCTCTACCGCTGGACGCACCAGCAATATCCGCGATATTTTTTCTTGCTCAAAGGCTTCCACCGCACAGGCCACTGCCAAAAAAGTTTTCCCAGTACCCGCCGGCCCAATGCCAAAATTGATATCGTGTTCACGAATCGCGCGAACGTATTGATTTTGATTGAACCCTCGGGGTTTAACCGATTTCTTTCTTGTCTTGATGACTTGAAATCCAGCCTCTGCACCCTTTTTCAAGGCATCAATGCCTGAGTCTTGCAGGGCAAGATGAAGTGCCTCCGAAGTCATTAACCCGCCTCCACCGAGTTCTCCGTAGAGCTTTTCAAGCAGCGCTTTGGCCGCTTTGATCTCCTCCTCTCCGCCTACAAACTTAAATTCATTGCCCCGGTTTGAAATAGTCACACCCAGCCGCTGTTCAATCTGGCGCAAGTGTTGGTCAAACGGACCGCACAATTCGGCAAGCTGTTGACTGTCATCGGGTTCAAGGCGCGTCAGTAAGGTAGGGAGAGTTGATTCGGTTTGTGGATTTAATGTTCCAAGGGTCAAGCGAGGATGCTCCTAGTCACTGGGTCAATCATAGGGAATGCTCTAGTCTGCTGCTACGCGTCAACAGGCGTATCATCTGTCACTGGCTCAGCTTTCCTCTGAGTGAGTTGGGAAGAGCTTCTGTAATTTCAGCATTTACGAATTGGCCTATCAAACTCCGCTGATCGCAATTGAAATTGACGACTCGATTATTCTCGGTACGGCCCTGGAGTTGTCCCGGATCTTTTTTAGACACACCAGTCACGAGGATGGACTCCTCTTTCCCCACCATTTGCCGGCTGATCACCATCGCCTGATGATTGATCAAAGCCTGTAGACGCGCGAGTCGATCTTTTTTGACCGCCATCGGCGTATCGTCGGGTAGATCCGCCGCAGGCGTACCGGGCCGAGCACTAAAAATGAAGCTGAATGAATGATCAAAGCCGATCTCCTCAATGAGCCCCATCGTTTGCTCGAAATCGTCACCAGTCTCCCCTGGGAACCCAATTATAAAGTCAGAGGACAAACTGATCGATGGCCGGATAGCACGCAGCCGCCTAATTTTCGATTTGTATTCCAGCACCGTATGTCCGCGCTTCATCTTCGCCAGTACGCGATCTGACCCACTCTGCACAGGTAAGTGCAAATGACTGACAAGCTCAGGTGCCTCGGCGTAGAGGTCGATCAGAGAATCGCTGAATTCAACTGGATGGGATGTGGTGTACCGGATGCGATCAATGCCGGGGATCTGACGAATCACTGAGATCAAGTAGGCCAGATCCGCAAATCCACCCTCATCAATAGCCCCCCGATATGCATTGACGTTCTGGCCAAGCAAGTTGACCTCTCGCACCCCCTGCTCGGCTAATGTCATAACCTCTTTGACGACATCCGTCAGTGGCCTGGAAACCTCTTCGCCTCGCGTATAGGGCACGACGCAAAACGTGCAATATTTACTGCAGCCTTCCATCGTCGAAACAAATGCTGTTGGACCCTCAACTTTCGCAGGCGGTAGGTGATCAAACTTCTCGATCTCGGGGAAGCTAACATCAATCACGGAGGAGCCCTCTTCCTCCGAGGTCTTCAGCATCGACGGCAACCGATGCAACGTCTGAGGGCCAAATACAAGATCAACGAATGGCGCTCTGGTTTTGATCGCCTCGCCTTCTTGGCTAGCTACGCAGCCCCCAACGCCTATTTTCAAGGCTGGGTTAGTCTCTTTCAGCTTTTTCCAGCGACCCAATTGGTGGAACACCTTTTCCTGAGCCTTTTCCCTGATTGAGCAGGTATTGAGCAGCAATAGATCGGCGGACTCCTCATCCTCTGTGAGCACGTACCCGCCATGCACACCGAGGAGGTCAGCCATCTTGGACGAGTCGTACTCATTCATCTGGCAACCGTGGGTTTTTATAAATAATTTAGGAGCGCTCAATCTCTTCTACCCAGCTAATTGGCCCTGTATTATACGAGGGTGTACTCACATCCACTAGCGAATCCCTGATAGCGGCTTCTTGATTGTTTTTTCGTCTGCTGTTTGCGTTTTTTCTGTGTATCTTTTCGGGTCTCTCAGCCGTGATCTCGACTTGAAATCGCGGCAAAACGACCCAACTCTTTTAGGGGCTCATACCGCCAGACCGAAGAGAGGCGCCAAGCGGTTCTTACGCTATTGTTCCATGATGAACGAAAGCAGGTACACTTAGCAGCGCTGAAAGGAAGGCCTGGTTCATTACTTAAGTGCATCCATAACGCTCGCGATTGAGAGGATGAGCGCTGATCGTTGGACCCTTGAGCCTCTCGCGCGCCAGACCAGACATCCACCACGAATTTTAGGTTAATCGATTTATGTCTCAGCAACCCACCTACAAAGTAATCTTCTATAACCAGGGTCAGATATTCGAAATTTACGCCCGCCAGATTTATCAGTCCGACCTGTACGGCTTTATCGAGATTGAAGAAGTGTTGTTCGGGGAGCGATCCCAGATGCTGGTCGACCCAAGTGAAGAGAAACTCAAATCTGAGTTCGAGGGCGTGAAACGCTCCTACTTGCCCATGCACTCCATCGTTCGCATTGATGAGGTTACCAAAGAGGGGATTGGCAAAATCTCAGAAGCTAAAGGTAATGTTGCCCCCTTCCCTATGCCCGCCTTTACACCAAAGGGCCCATCAGAATAAGTTTGATGCATCCGACTTACCATAGTCTTCGCACGCCGGATAAAGTCGTATTTGCTGCCAGTGATGGCAGCCAAACCATTACCTATGCAAGGCTGGAGGCGGAATCCAACCAAACCGCCCACTTGCTGCGGGACCTCGGCCTAAACCAAGGCGATGGTATTGCCATCCTCCTTGATAATGACCCGCGCTTTCTGATCGTAGCCTGGGCGGCGCAGCGAAGCGGCCTTTACTACACGCCCATCAGCACGTTCTTTCAAGCGGCCGAGGTGGACTACATTTTGTCCAACGCTGACGCCAAGGTCCTACTTACGAAAAGAGCCTTGTTCGAGCGATTGCCGCTTGAGTCCTCAGCGCACCTCACTGTAATCCTTCTCGACGACGATGAACCAGAGACATGGTCCGAGCTAATCAAAGCGTATTCACCGCTGCCTATTGCCGACGAGTGCGAGGGGGCAGAGATGATCTACTCCTCTGGAACCACAGGGCAACCCAAAGGCGTGCGGTTTGAGATCACCGGACAGCCTTTGGGCACCGTTTCACCGCTTATCCAAAAGCGCATCGACCTTCATCAGGTGGATGCCACTTGTCGATATCTATCGACCGCGCCGCTCTATCACTCAGCGCCGTTACGCTACAACCTGTTGGTGTCGCGCCTAGGCGGTACTAGCATCATCATGAAGAAGTTCGATGCCGAAGCCGCGCTCAGGCTGATTCAAGACGAGCGTATCACCCATAGTCAGTGGGTTCCGACCATGTTTGTTCGGCTATTGGCCCTCGCGCCTGAGGTGAGAGGTGAATTCGATCTCAGCAGCCACCGATTTGCGATTCACGCCGCAGCGCCGTGCCCTAAAACCGTCAAGCACGCCATGATCGAATGGTGGGGAGACGTCATCCATGAATACTACTCCGGAACGGAATCGAACGGGTCAACGGCGATTTCACCGTCTGAATGGCGTGCGCACCCAGGCAGTGTTGGCAAGGCATTTCATGGCGAAATCAAAATTCTGGACGAGCAATTTAACGAGCTACCTGCTGGAGCGACCGGCCAAGTCTACTTTGCTGGCGGCAACGCCTTCTCCTATCACAAAGACCCAGAGAAAACGGCTAGCGCATACTCCCCACAAGGTTGGTCATCCCTTGGCGATATCGGCTACGTGGATGACGAGGGCTATCTTTACCTCAAGGACCGGAAGTCATTCATGATCATATCGGGGGGTGTCAATATTTACCCTCAAGAGATCGAGGACGTACTGATCAATCATCCCGCCGTGCTCGACGTGGCGGTTTTCGGCATACCCGATTCGGAGTTTGGTGAGGCAGTAAAGGCAGTTGTTGAGCTCGTCCCAGGTGAAAAACCCAGTGCGACGCTTGAGGCAACCCTCATCACCTATTGCCGGGAGCATCTCTCGCCGATCAAGTCTCCAAAGAGCGTTGACTTCAATGACGCGCTACCCCGACACCCAACGGGCAAGCTCTATAAGAGCGCTCTCAAAGCGCAGTACTGGCCCAGCGATCAATCCATCGCTCAATAATCCGGCGCATCCCAGTATTGAAGTGGGCTGCTCCCCAACCGAGCGAGTAGCTCGCTAGCGGATGCCTCGAAACCAGGCAACCTGTAATTCGGCCAAATCTCCACGATAGGCTGTAGGACAAAATCCCGCACCGCTGCTCGAGGGTGAGGGAGCGTGAGCTTCTCTGTTTGACTGATCACTCCCCCCAACGCGATCAAGTCTAAATCCAGCACCCGCGACACGTTCTTCTCATGGTTTGCGGGACGGCCAAAAAACACCTCGAGAGAATTGAGAAAGGATAGGAGCTCAGGCCCACTCTGCGTGGTTTGAAGGCGTACGACCGCATTAGCGAAATCCGGTGTTCCCTCGGGCATGGCATGTGGCGGAGTTCGGTAAATACTTGAGCAGACGAACGAACCCTCTGAATGCAGCTTCAAGTGTAAGATAGCCCGCTTGAGTTGTGTCGCTGGGTCATCAAGATTACTCCCGAGTGCAACCAACGCATGTTGAGTGGTTGAATGGCTCATTGCTCGATCATAGCGCCTCACCGCACTTTCTACTGCACTCTCTACAACACTTCTTTTGCTCCACCCGCCATCCTTTGCCGAAGGATTCCATGGCAGTCTGGTGGACTTCTATGTTACTTTTCTTGAAATCGTAGTAGTCGGGCAATCCAATGAAAGCAGCCGTCCTTCGCGCACAGAATCAACCCATGGAAATCGAGGAAGTGGCCGTTTCTAACCCAGGTCCACGTGAGGTACTAGTTAGAACGCTAGCCGCAGGGGTTTGTCACAGCGACCTACACTTTTTGGATGGTTCCTACCCTTATCAGCTTCCGACCATTTTGGGCCATGAAAGCGCAGGCGTCGTCGAAGCCGTTGGGCGAGACGTAACCTATGTAAAAAAAGGTGATCACGTCATCACTTGTCTGTCCGCATTCTGCGGGCACTGTGACAAATGCGTCACTGGCCACCTGTCGCTTTGTGCAAGCCCTGAGGTGGCAAGGAAGCCGGACGATAGTCCGCGCCTAGCGACAAAAGAGGGTGACCCAATTCATCAATTCCTAAACCTGTCCTCGTTTGCTGAGATGATGCTGATTCACGAACACGCGCTCGTTAAAGTCCGTGAGGACATGCCCATGGATCGAGCCGCACTGATCGGCTGCTCGACTACGACGGGCGTCGGGGCAGTGTTCCATACTGCCGGGGTTGAGCCGGGGTCAACGGTCGTCGTCATCGGTTGTGGTGGTGTTGGTTTAGCGGCGATTAACGGCGCTGCCATCGCAGGTGCCGGGCAGATCATCGCCGTTGATCGAGTCAACTCGAAGCTGGAACTGGCCAAAAGTGTTGGTGCAACCCATGTGGTTAATGCAGCCGAGAAAGACGCCGTCGGCGAGGTTAAGGAAATGACCCAAGGCGGCTGCGACTATGCATTCGAGGCAATCGGCCTTAAGGCGACCGCCGAGCAAGCCTTCCAAATGTTAGGGCCAGGCGGAACTGCCACAGTCATTGGGATGATTCCAGTCGGAACCATGGTCGAGCTGCACGGCGTTGATTTTTTGTCCGAGAAGAAAATCCAGGGATCCAATATGGGCTCCAACCGTTTTCGTGTCGATATGCCTCGATTCGTTGAGTTTTACCTAAACGGCAAACTGCATTTGGATCAGATGATTTCGAAACACATTCGGCTCGACGATGTAAACCTTGCACTCGAGGCCCTGAAAACGGGCGAAGAAGCTCGACACGTCATCATTTTTGATTGAGGTAACCCGCAATGGCAGATATCGAAGTCGAAACTGAAGTAACGGGCAACGTCTGGAAGGTGCTCTGTCAGGTCGGTGACCGTGTTGAAACCGAACAGGAGCTCGTCATCCTCGAATCTATGAAAATGGAGATTCCTGTGGAAGCTCCACAAGCGGGGACGGTGAAAGCACTGAATGTCAGCGAGGGAGACGCGGTCGACGAAGGCCAAATCATCTTGGTCCTAGAAGACTAATCGGAGATTAATCTCCAACAAAAGTAGTAGACGTCTTATTCAAAAACGCCAGCATCGCTTGCCTGCGATCATCCGTGGTTGCGGTGAGCAAGTTCTGATCGGCATCCATGTGCAAAATGCTTGCGTCCAGCGCGCCAACCACTTGATTCAGCGTCTGCTTGATCATTTGCGCAGCCACAGGGGGTTGCGCTGCATATCGCTCAGCGAGGGCCATTGACCGTTTTTTCAAATCACCTGGTTCGCATACTTCATCAATTAAGCCCCAGGCCTCGAGCGTTAAGGCGTCGAGGCGCTCACCCAAAATGACCATGCGCTTGGCGCGTGATAGCCCTACCAAGCGCTGACATAACCCAACGCTTTGCCACATGAGATTCATGCCGAGGTTGATCTCAGGATAACCCGCAATTGCATCACTCGACGCGACACGAAAATCGCAGGCGGTCGCTATACAAAGCCCACCACCCAAGGCCGCCCCGTGCATCTCGGCAATCGTTATCTGGGGAATATCCAAAATCGCTTTTAACATCCGGCCCCCAAGGCCTGCGTCACGACGTCGTTGAACAAGCGGCAACGGATCTGAGGGGAGCGCTTTTAGATCTGCTCCGGCACTAAAGTGCTGCCCAGACCCTCTGATAACCACGACCCGACACGGGTCATCGATCAATTCTCGAGCGAAACGCTCAATCGCTTTCATAAGAGGAACGCTTAGCGCATTCAATGACTCAGGACGGTTCAGGGTTACTACCAGTACGTCGCCCACGCGTCGCTTCAAGATCAATGACTTAGCCATTATTCAATATCCTCGTCTGGCGCATCGAAATAATCCGACCTCACCTGAGTCAGTGTTTCATAATTAGACTGCGAGATCTCAAACCGCCAGTTGGGCAAAGTGTCCTTTGCGATGGCGATGCCAAGCGATACTTCACTGACGGGCGCTGCCGCTAACTCCTCACTCCCGCGGTCAGGGTCAGCCGAGTCACTCAAGGGCTCGGGTGTGGTAGCTGCATGATGCTCTAGCTCAACCCGCAGCCAAAACCGTGCCGTGTCCATGAACGGATAAAGCGCGAGTCTTTGACCACCGCTTAGATCAACGACGATTTCGGGGCCTTCGGCATCCATCGATGCAGGCCTTGCATCCACATCGACCAAGCGAAGCATCGTTAAGCGATCTGGCAGCTGATTTAGGACCGTGCTGTATTTCAACGTCTCACCTTCAATCGGGTCCCGCATGGACCAATTCAACGCACCGTCTGGTTTGATCAACGCATAACTCTCCGCTTCAAGCGCATGATTGACCTGAATGGAACGAATAAACGCCTCTTTAACGTCGAAAATAACCGGGGACAACCAAGCGGCGGGATCTACTGAAGCCTCGATGCCACCCGATACCAACCACACCTGGTCATTATCTGGCGCCCGAACAAACGTGGCATCGCGCTGCTGCGCCGTTTGTCCGACCAGCATACTGACCGGCGCTTCAAGGCCTAGGGTGATTAGCGTGCCTTGTCCATCTTCACCGGGCACGTTAGACAATCCGAGCCTCGCATGATTCTCTGGTTTGGCAGTCTTTCGCTCTATCTTCTCTGCCTGCTCAAGCGATGTCGTTAAATCAATGATGCGCTTGATATCCGCAGGATACTGATCTCGCCCTGCGACACCCCAGCCCCCTGCACCTCGTTCTAGTCTGACCCCCGTGCCGTCCTGCCTGATGTCAATGGTAGACAAACCAGCAATCTCGTCGCTCAAACTCGGAAACCAAAGCGCACGCTCAGTCTGGTTCGACCGGCGGGACTCGAGTGCCACCGCCACAAGCCCCAACACTAACAAGACAAACAATACAGCGATCGTTCGCGTGCGATTCATCACCCTCTCACCCTCGTACTACTTCTTTACGGTTTACGGCTTTTTCTTTTCAGCTGTCCTTGGCCTTTTCTCGGCTGCTTTTTAGCGCTTTCTCAGTTGGGCCCACGCCGCCATTGCCAACATCAATGTCAGCAAAATGGGCAGAACGATAATATTAAGGAGCTTCAGATGCTCCCCTAGCTGATCGATATCTTGATCAAGACGGTGACGTACATCCCTTAGCGCTTTGCGTATTCGCAACTTTTCGTCCTGAAAACGCACCAAAGCGGCTTCCTGCTCGTCAGACAGTCGCAGCACCCCATCGCTTTCTTGTTGGGACTCAAGGTCAGCGAGTTGGCGCTCTGTTTCGTTCAGCTCCAGCTGGAGTTGCTCTGCGCTCGCAAGATACTGCGCCTCTGCCTCACGACGCAGCGATTGAACCACCTCAAAGGGTCGAGTGAATCGCCCTCGACTACGAACGCTAATCAAATCTTGACTGCCCGCAAAATAATCAACCAGATTCGTGAGCAGACTGCCATTATCTGCAAAGGCGGTGGCAACCTGCTGGCCAAAAAAGTTCTGTACCTGAACCCACAGGCGGTCACTCAAGACGTCAGTGTCGCTAACTAGTATTAGGTCCAGATTCGACACCTCTAAGGGAGCGTCGCCTTCAAGCCCTGTCTCCAGAGTGGTCGGTCCCGACAGACGAACCGCAATGGGTCGAGCCTCGCTCCCTTCAGAGAACGATTGCATCAGGTCTTCTGGATTTTGTAAAAACTGCAGCTGGCTCGCAGCAATCCCATTAGCAAACTCGGAGGATTCGATCAGCGTCTCCACCGCAACCGTTGGCGAATCGATATCAAAAAATCCAGCACTCGCAAAGTTCAACGAATCCAGCTGGGCCGTAACAATCGACTCGCTATTTAATTGCGCATTACTGAGCCCCAATATCGCGAGATGACGGGTTGGAGCCCCCGACGGAGTGCTCACACTGAGTGCCAATTGAGGATCTCCCAAAACCTCTGCCTCGCGCATTTGAACGCCTAACGATCGCGTCAACCAATTAAGGCTCGATGCTTGGCCGCTCGGAAGGGATGGCATCATCGGCGAGGTAGCAGCGCGGTCCATTTCTGCCAAAGGATCGAGGAAAGCGATCACTTTTCCTCCCGAAGCTAGATAGCGAACCAGTGCTGTTTTCATCTGATCAGGTAGCGATTTCGGATGGATCAAGACTAGGGCGGCAAGGCCCTCTGGAATTTCCTCAGCGGAAACATCGATGGATTCTAAGGTCACTGTGTCTTCTAGTGACAGGATCGACTGCCAACCAGGCTCAGGTTGAAAAGTCTGCGGATTCACCTGATTCGTTACCGGCAAGGTACTGATCAGCCCTACCATTTCCCTCTTGGGGCGCGCTAGGCGATCAATCAGTTGACTAATTTCATACTCCAGAAACATCTCGCGATCAGGCTGGAAGAACGGAATCGTCTCCACATTGTCCAAGGCATCAGATCCCGCCAACCCAAAGTACAGTGAATCACCCGTTGCTGAGACGGGTACAGCCTGCAGCCCAAAAGCCGCAGCCTCGTCTTCAGCCTCTGAAAAAGGCGCTGGATCAATCCGCTCAACAAGCAGCATGCCATTTGAAGCCAGAGCAAATTCCTCAAGCATCGATTCCACGCGATCGGCATAGGTGCGAATAGGGGTCAGATCCCGACTCGCGGCCTCTGAGAAAAAGAAGTACAACTGCACGGGTTCTTCAACCCCTTGAACAAGGTTCAGGCTTCCTTCCGACAAGGTATAGAGCTGGCCCTCAGTGAGATCGAGCCGCGCATCTTTAAACACCAGATGATTGAACGCGTTAAACACAAAAAACAAGAGCACTGCGAGCGCGATTAATAAAGGTTTTTGTACTGCAGTCATAAAGCCCTCTCCCTCTCCTATTCCGCGCGCTTCGCTTCAAGGGCAAGGACCGTGAGATAGAGCCAAAGCGCCATCACTGATGCAAAGTACAGTGCATCTTCTAACGACACGACACCTCGCGTGATCGCGACAAAATGATTTAAGACACTGAGTCCAGCCACGGTGTCTAAAATCCACTGGGCAACCCACCCATTGAAAAAGTTAAGCACCAAAGGGAATCCGGCAAGGACAAACAGCAGGCACACACTTCCCGTAACAATGAACGCGATAATTTGACTCTTCGTCAGCGCGGACATGCAGCCACCAATGGCAAGGAATGCGCCTGCCATCATCCAAGACCCCAAGTAGCTCGACAAAATCACTCCGTGATCGGGCTCACCAAGGTAGGAGACGGTCAACCAAAGCGGCACGGTGCCCAGCAACGCGCATCCAGTGAACACCCATCCGGCCAAAAACTTAGCGAGAACGGTCTCCCATAGCTGTATTGGCAGCGTCAGGAGCAACTCAATCGACCCAGACTTACGCTCTTCCGACCAAAGGCGCATGGATACTGCGGGCACCAGGAACAGATATAGCCAAGGGTGAAAGTTAAAAAAAGGCGTCAGATCTGCCTGCCCGCGCTCAAAAAACTGCCCGAGGTAGAACGTAAAGGCGCTCGATAGAACTAGGAACACAAAAATAAAGACGTAGGCGATGGGCGTAATAAAGTACGAGGATAACTCCCGCTTGAAGAGCGTACGGACGTTAGACATGTTTAGCTCCCGTGGATGCTGCGAAGAGACTGTCGAGCGCACCGCCTTCCTGCTCAAAATCTGCGATGTGCCACCCTTTCTCTTGCGCCAAGCCGATGAGCGCTGGCGCAAGTCCTCCGCCTTCCACATACCCTTTGAGGCGATAGCGACCTGGCGCATCGCTAACGATGGCCACGTTGGGTCCGAGCTGTTGACAGGATGCCTTGATCTCATCCGCTGCCACCTCATTAATCGTCAGCGATACTACGCCATGAGCCTCAGCACGACGGGTCAATGACTCCGCTTCCTCATCCAGAACGACTTCCCCCTCATTGATAATGATGGCGCGAGTACAAACAGCGGCAACCTCCTCGAGAATATGCGTTGAGATCACCACAATCTTGTCGGCTGCAAGCCCTTTGATCATGTCTCGCACTTGACGCTTTTGATTGGGATCCAGTCCGTCAGTGGGTTCGTCGAGTATCAATACCCTGGGGTCGTGCAAAATCGCCTGCGCCAAACCAACCCTGCGCTTAAATCCTTTAGATAACGTCTCGATACGCTGATGAAGCACATGATCGATCGAAAGCTCTTCTGCAACGGCTGCGACCCGATCGTCCCGTTCCCTCCCTTTGAACCCTCGAATCTCAGCAATGAAGCGCAAGAAACTCTGCGGCGTCATATCCTCGTAGGAGGGAGCACCCTCTGGGAGATATCCCAGCATCGACTGAGCCGATTGCCGTTCGGCGACCACATCATGACCATAAATCCTGGCGCAGCCAGCACTTGGTTCGAGAAAGCCTGTGATCATCTTCATGGTCGTAGATTTGCCCGCGCCATTTGGCCCAAGGAACCCAAGAACCGTTCCCTCTGCAACGTCAAATGTCAGTCCCCTCACAACCTCGCTATCACCGAATCGCTTGGTGAGTTGCTGTAATTCGATCACCGTCTCATACCTCCTTTGACCGATAGCGCCGTATATTAATTAATCGATTCAATGGGTCAACATCTTTAAGCCTATAGACCACTTTCTCTCCGTTTTTATCCTGAGGTTCTGGTAAAGTCGCTACCCAATCGACACGAGCGAGCTCCCTTGGACACGAACTTTCTTCCCGCCAGCGCGCTCATTTTTGATTTGGACGGCACGCTCCTCGACACAGAGCCGCTTTATACCTTGGCAACCCAGCGCGTTTTCGACGAATACGGCAAAGTCTTCACGCTCGATTTCAAACGCACCATCGTTGGCCGCGAAGCGAGGGAGTCGGCGGAAATGACGGTTCAGCACTTCGACCTTCCGATTGATGCTGAGACATTTCTCGCAGCGCGGGGTTACATCCTACAGACTCTTTTTCCTGACGCGCCTGCGATCGAGGGTGCCGAGCGATTCATGGCGACGCTTCATCCATCAGGTTTCATACACGGTATCGCCACTAGCTCAGCGCGAGCGCTATTTGAGCTAAAACGCTCAAAAAAAACGTGGCTGAAGGCGGTGACCCATACGCTCTGCGGAGACGAGGTGGCAAAGAGCAAACCCGACCCCGACATTTTTCTAACCATGGCCCGAACCCTGGGAATCGATCCATCTGACTGCGTGGTGTTTGAAGATGCTGAATCGGGAATTCAAGCGGCTGAGGCTGCTGGCATGCGAGTCATCTGTGTGGATAGCCCTTACATCGGTGAGGCTGCCAAACAGTGTGCTAATGCAGTCATTCAAGACTTTAACGATATCGTGGTTACCCGTGACCCCTCCGCAGGAATTCGCGTCAATCCGTCCCGCCCATCGGACTAATCGATTGGGCGCCACTGCCGCGACGCATTTCACCCCCGAGGCAAAGGCGACTGTCTGGGTCAGTTTTGATGTACTTCACGACTCACTCAGTAAGGCAGAGGCCTAGCTCGCGGGTTGCGTTAGCTGTGTTGACATCAGCACCTCGCACTAAGAAGCTGAGGGGCTTTAGACGATCGCCACCTAGGAGTATCCCGTGCTTAAACAAGTTCAGCTTAGCCCCAGTGCTGGCCTCAGTGTGTCTCAACTGTGCCTAGGAACCATGAATTTTGGTATCCCAGGTCGTGGCCACCAAGGAGACTGGACCCTTGATGTTGATGCCGCGAGACCGATTTTCGAATCCGCTAAAACGCTGGGCCTCACCTATTTTGATTGCGCGAACGTTTACGGTC
>CAJXDD010000022.1:0-21540 GCA_913052075.1 uncultured Gammaproteobacteria bacterium | reverse complement strand
GCCTGGGCAGGGCCTACCACTTGGGTGAGCAGCCAGGCGATACCGTAATCGCCCGACAAGCCGATATTTGCGTAACCAGTGCTGGCAAACGCCTTTTCCCCGGCAATGCGGAAGTCACAACAAAGCGCAATGGCAAGGCCTGCCCCCGCGGCAGCACCCGGCAACGCTGCGACGGTGGGCTTGAGAAGCGATCGGAGTGCGCCACCAATGCCTTGGTGCCGCGTTCTCAACGCATCGAGCGCCGCAGCTGGACTGGGCGGCGCTGATCGGTCAGCGTCGCGATTCATGCGCTTCACGTCACCGCCGCTACAAAACGCGTTACCTGCCCCTGTAATCAGTACAGACCGTACCGCATCGTCGACCGCGGCCCAGCGAATGGCCTCGATTAAATTCCGCGTCATACCGCTAGATAATGCGTTTCTTGCCTCGGGACGATTCAATGTGAGCTTGGCAACGCCTTCGATTTGCTCAACGACCAGGTCCTCTGAATCAGATTCGAACACGACACGCTCCTTGAATTGATGCGGATCCTTTTCTCATGATTCATGAATCCTTGATAAGTGGGCTGGCTGATTCGATCGCGGATCGAAAATTAACCAGCCCTTTTGAATCGGTCGGCGCTCAGCGCGCCAACACAACCTCCCCACCCTTCATCACGAAAGACACATGCTCCATCTGGTCAATCCGCTCAACGGGGTTTCCGCGAACCGCCACAATGTCGGCTAGTTTCCCGGCTTCAATGGTCCCTAAGTCTTGGTTCATGCCAGAGAGGTCTGCTGCTGCAATCGTTGCGCTCTGGATCGCCTCCATGGCTGGCATACCTGCCTCGACCATGTAGACAAATTCTTTCCAATTATCCCCATGGGCCGAAACTCCAGTGTCAGTACCAAAGGCAATCTTCACGCCAGCGGCATAGGCTTTCGCAAAAGTTCCCTGAATGGTTGGCCCAACTTCGCGGGCTTTGGGTCTCACAATGTCAGAAAAGAATCCATCGATCTCGGCTTTTTCGGCAACGAACTTGCCAGCGATGATGGTGGGCACATAGTAGGTACCTCGTTCCTTCATAAGCGCCATCACCCGCTCATCCATAAACGTTCCGTGCTCGATCGAGGCCACGCCTGCATCGACCGCGCGGTACATACCATCGGCACCGTGGGCATGGGCGGCAACCTTGAATCCATAATCCACCGCGGTATCAATAATCGCGCGGAGCTCGTCCAATTTAAATTGAGGATTTTGGCCGTTTTTAGCTTGCGACAAGACTCCGCCGGTCGCGGTGATCTTAATCAGGTCGGCACCCTCCTTATAACGCTGGCGCACAGCCTTCCTAGCATCGGCAACGCCATTCACAACGCCAGCCGCTGGACCAGGATCGCCCATCAAGGCGTGGTTTCGCCCATTCGTAGGGTCAGCATGCCCTCCCGTTGTGGCAATACTTTTGCCGGCCGCGATAATCCGTGGGCCAACAATATCCCCCCGGTTGATCGCGTCGCGAAGACTGATCGCAAGATTGTGGCTGCTGCCTAAATCTCGCACGAGTGTGAAGCCAGCCATCAGTGTTCGCTCTGCGAACTTCACAGAGCCATAAGCATAGTCGGCAGGATTCCATGTGAATTGCTTAGTGAACCCATCAGGCGACGACTCACTGATAATGTGCACGTGCATATCCATCAGACCAGGCATGCAGGTTTGACCCTCAAGACGGGTAGTGACGGTCATGTCGCCTGGCAGGTCAGACTCATCCATGACGGCTTGGATGCGCTCGCCGTCAATCACGATCGCTTGCCAGTTCGCCAGCGTGCCACTTCGAACATCGATCAACTGCTCACACACCAACACCTCGCTCAGCGCATGAGATGAAAACAACGCGCTGGCTACGAGGCCAACGAACGCACGCCTGATCATCGATCGACGACCTTGTGGGTCAGGCTGAAGTACCCGCGATTCAGTAGTAGCCCGGGGTCACCACGGGTCTTGTCATAAGCCGCTGTGATGTCGCTGCTCAGTACATCCTCAAGCGACGCGCCCGCTTCGATCATCTCCATCATCTGATCACGAATATCTGTCAGCATTGCGATGTAATCGCTCAATCCTTGGTAATCCGAAATGGGGCCATGACCAGGAATAACGACCGTCGTCTCGTCAATTTGCGCGAGGGTCTGCTTACAAAACTCAATCACTCCATCCAGCGTACCGCCGTTCCCCGCATCAATGAAAGGGTAACCGGCGTTGTTATAGACATCGCCAAGATGGACGGCGTTGCTACCCCGAAAGATGACCGCGGTATCGCCCGTTGTGTGGGCTTCGCCAAAGTGCATGAGATCGACTTGTTCACCATTGATATGGAACTGCATGGCGTCTTCAAAGGTAATCACCGGCAGTGCTTCATGGGGATACGCCTCTTGTGCATAAGCAACCCCCACAAGGTTAATCACTTGGTCGGTTAGCATCTTCTCTCTCGAGTTGGCCTGAGAAACAAGCCAGGTGCCTGCGGGCCCAAGCGCCAAATTGCCGTCCGCATGATCAAAGTGCCAGTGCGTATTGACCGCAAAATCAACAGCGCCACCACCCAGCTCCCCAATGGCGGCATTGATGCGATCCATCATCTGGGGAAACTGATCGTCCACGATTAACACACCATCATCGCCGACCGATACGGCAATATTGCCGCCTACACCGAAAAGCACGTAAAGGCTATCGGTCACCTTCTCGGTCACGATCTCAGTACTTTCAAAGTCCCATCCAAAGGCAGTGGAAATGCCCTCAATGTTCACAGGGTCTGGAACCGGTGGGCCGGAGTGTGCAATCCCTTGCTGAGCCACGCCTAAACCGAGCATCACGGTGAAAAAAAGTGCCATTAAACGATGATTTTGTCGCATCACTGCCTCCTAACGATTGAAAAACGTTGTCTGGAACCGGCTACTTGAACCGCACGCGACAGCAGCATTTGCGCAGCTATAGGCCAAGCCTTTAAGCCGAGTAATGGTCCCAGTAAACCGTACCCTTTGGGCACCCGCAAGCGCCTAATCGCCATTATGTAGCACCTGCTACATTTTTTTGTTACTGTGCCTTCAGATAGCAACGCCAAAACCGGTTACCCGTGGCGTCTAACCTCGCCGGCTTCTTGGATTAGATTCGATGCACGCTCAACCGCCCACCCTTTTTAATTCGCTCGTTTCTCTACTGAGGCGATACCAGCGCCGCTTGAAAGCGGTGAACCCCTCCGCAAGGAATGGGCACCCCTCGTTTTCATCAGCCAGATTGACACTGTTCTGGCCGACGATTGCCGCCATTGTGATCGCAGGTTGCGCTGACAGTAAGGAACCCCTTATCAATGAGAAGGCTCAGGCAGGCCCTACCCCAAGGCCGGCGCTCATTGCTACGCTTGAGAAACCGTCGGATCGGGTCCTTCACGAATTCGTCGGCAAGGTCGATGCCGCTCAAACCGTTGATCTCTCGTTTGAGGTTAGCGGGCAGCTCGCATCGGTCGGTCCCCGGGAAGGCAACAGACTCGCCGAGGGGTCACTCATAGCAGCGCTGGACCCAACCCCTTTTGAGATCAGCGTCAGAGAGGCAAAAGCGCAGTTCGAACTGGCCAAACTTGATCTACGCCGCAAACGCGCACTGTTGAAAGACAAAGCCATTTCTCCCGCTCTCGTGGATCAAGCGAGTGCTCAACTTGATCTGGCGCGAGCCCATCTTGAAATGAGCGAGCGACATCTCTCTGAGACCCGATTAGTTGCACCCTTTGATGGACTGCTCAGCCGCCGATACGTTGACAACCACAGTCTTGCCGCCGCCGGCCAAGCCATCGTAAGGCTGAGCGATCTCACGGAGATATTCGTTCGAATCGCAGTTCCAGAGCGTCTCGTCAGCACGATCAATGACCGCACAGTGACAAAACTTTGGGCTCGCCTTCCTGACGTGGACACAGACATCCCGCTTGCGCTGAAAGAATTTTCGGGCGAAGCAAACGCGGTCGCACAAAGTTATCGTATGACATTGGTGATGGCTGGCCCACCGCCTGTTGACGTTCTGCCCGGAATGAATGTGACCGTCTATGCCGAACGCGCCATGCCAAACCTCTATCCGCGAATCCCGCTCGATGCCATCCATGAATCGCCAGATGGATCCTTCTATGTTTGGCGGTACGCCAATGAGTCGCAAACCGTAGCACGGCAACCCGTGCGAGTCGCCGACATTCGTGAGGGTCAAGTCGAAATCATAGAAGGCCTCAAGCCAGGGGACCGCTTCGCTGCCGCCGGTGGGCAACAGCTCCGAGAGGGCATGCGTGTTAGGCCCATGACGCCTGCGCAGCCACGATGAATCCAAGCGCCACCTACGAGTCTCCGATCATTCGCTTGATAGGATGGTGGATCGAGCGCCCGCTCTATGTGGTGATCTTGATGCTGGCCTGCGTATGGGGCGGGTATTGGGGCATGAACAACATCGGTCGATTAGAAGACCCTCCGTTTCCCATGGCGTGGGCATACATCATCACCCCCTACCCTGGCGCGTCAGCCCAAGAGGTTGAACAAGAAGTCACTGATGTCGTCGAGACCGCACTTCAAGAACTGCCTTATCTCCAGCAGATGAAATCCAAATCCGTCCCGGGGCGATCAGAAATTCAAATAGAGATCGATGAGCGCCTCGACTCGAGCGAAATCCCTCAGGTTTGGGATGAAATGCGCCGCCGAGTGAGCGAGGCACGAGCCTATCTGCCATCCGGTGCGATGGAACCTCTAGTCGAGGATGATTTTGGCGATGTTTACGGCATTTATTACTCTGTCACGGCCGACGGCTTTTCTCCCCGGCAGATTCATGATCTAGCCCGGAGGCTGAGCGATACCGCGCTTTCGGTGCCTGGGGTGGCGAAAGTGAGTTTGAGCGGCCAGGTCCAAGAAGCCGTGTATCTAGAATTCGACCATCAGGCGCTAGTCCGATTGGGTATTCCTCTCAATGCCGTGATCGACAGGCTCAATCGCGAAATCAGCGTCGGGTCCGCGCCCGCGATCGATCTTGAAAATCGGAGGGCGACCTTCAACATCAGCAATCCTTTTCGTTCGATTGAGTCCCTAGAGGAGATTCGCATTGGCCTTCCGGGTCAAGCAGACACCCTAAGACTTGGCGACGTCGCTCGCGTCACCAGGCAACCCGTGGATCAGCCCTTCGACTTCATTAGTTTCAATGGCGTCGAGTCGATCACCTTCGGTGTTTCGGTGAGGCAAGGCGAGAACGTGGTGAACGTTGGCTACAAGGTCGATCAGGCGCTGGAAAGGCTGCTTGAAACCGAGCCAATTGGCATTGTGCTCCACCCAATTTATCGGCAACACGTGATGGTCGAGCAAGCCATCGGAACCTTTCTTACTAATCTCTCTATCAGTATTGCCACAGTCATTGGAGTGCTGTGCATTTTTATGGGCTGGCGCGCCGGTGCGGTGGTCGGTTCCGTGCTACTGCTCACGGTCGGCGGCACTGTTGCAGTTATGGCGCTCGCCGATATCTCGCTCCAGCGTATTTCGCTTGGGGCCATGATGATCGCCATGGGGATGCTCGTCGACAACGCCATTGTAGTCGTTGAGGGGATGTTGGTTGGCGTCCAAATGGGCATGAAACCCGTGGAAGCAGCAAAGCGCGCCGTTTCAAGAACCCAGTTTCCTCTGCTGGGCGCAACCGTTATCGGCATCCTGGCGTTTGCGCCTATTGGCCTCTCCAATGATGCCAGTGGACACTTCTTGGTCTCCCTGTTTCAAGTCGTTGCGATCTCACTGATGCTCAGTTGGTTACTCGCAGTGTTGGTGACTCCGCTGCTTGGGCAGTGGCTACTAAAACCCCAAGCCGCTCAAGATGAGGACGTGATCTACGGTGGCCTGATGTATCGACCTTATCGCTGGCTCGTTAGCGCCGGGCTGCGGCGAGCTTGGTTTGGCATGCTCATTGTGATTGGCATCACAGGAACCAGCATTTGGGGATTCGGCAAGGTCAAGCAAAGCTTCTTCCCGACAAATAACACGCCCATCTACTTCGTTGACGTCTACCTTCCTCAAGGCTCAACCATCCACGCGACCAGAGCGCGCGTTGAGCAGTTCAGGCAGGCCGTCAATGAGTTCGATGGCATCGTCAGTTCGCTTGAACTCATTGGTCGCGGTCCCTCAAGATTTACGGCGACTCTGCGTCCAGAGCAGCCCAATCCCGCTTACGCTCATCTGCTAGTTCGAGTCGATGACGTCAGGGTAATGAGCGACATCATGGAACAAACTCGGGTACTCGCGGCTCAAACGTTTCCCGACCTAGAAATTCTGGTCAGGCGCAGCGAATTCAGCCCGAGCGGACCCTACAAAATGGAGGCGCGGCTTACGGGGCCCGATAATCGCAAACTAAGAGAACTGGGTGAATCCGTCTTAACCGTCTATGAACGCAATGGATTTAGTGATCTCACGCTGGATTGGCGACAGCCAGCGCTAACGGTGGTGCCGCGCTACGATGCTGCGCGCGCCGCTGAGGCTGGAATCAGCCGCAGCGATATCTATCAAGCCTTAAGCTTTGGTACCGATGGGATCCGCGTCGGGGTGTTCAGAGACCGGGACATGATGCTTCCGATCATCGTCAGGGCCCCTGAACCTGAGCGTAACGACTTACAGCGAGTCAGAGATCGAACCGTCTTCAGCCCGGCACTTGGTGCGTTCATCCCAATGCGTCAGGTCATCGATGGCTTTGACCTCTCTACCGAAGAGACCATGCTACGGCGTCTGGATCGAATACCAACGCTTACGGCTCAGGCCAATCAGCCACTTGGTGAAAATTTTGATACAGCTTTTAACCGCGTGCGCGATGACATTGAGTCCATCCCGTTGCCAGAGGGCTATTCCCTGACATGGGGTGGCGAAGTCGAAAGTAGCGAGAAAGCAAGAGAAATGCTGGGGTCCAAGGTGCCGCTAACCTTTGGCTCAATGTTCTTAGTCACCCTCCTGCTGTTTGGCCGGTTTAAGCAAGCACTGATCATTTGGCTAACGGTACCCATGACCGTCTGCGGGGTCGTGGTGAGCTTACTCATTACCGACTTATCGTTTACCTTCCCTTCCTCTCTTGGATTTTTAAGCTTGGCCGGCATGCTGATTAAAAACTGTGTCGTGCTGGTGGACGAAATTGATCAGCGCGTGAGGGAACTGGGGATGACGCACGACGCTATAGCCCGAGCAGCCATCAGTCGTTTGCGGCCAGTGATCTTAGCAGCGGGAACGACCATTTTTGGCATGACACCACTCATCTCTGACGCCTTTTTCATGGAGATGGCTGTTTGCATCATGGGTGGACTCGCGTTGTCAACGATCCTTATCATGTTTGCCATTCCACTCTTGTACTGGCTCATCAAACCAGCACCCAGCGTCTCTCACGGCTAACGTTTTTTAGGGGGGCTTTTGAAGCGCCAGCTTTTGTCTCACCAGCTTTCGTCTTTACCGTTTTTTCTCATTGGCTTTTTGCTTTGCCGGCCTTTTGCGCTGCCGGCTATTTACTTTTCGAACTCAAGTCCTCGAGCCCCTACCCTGAAAGCTCTTGCCTTAAGCGCTGTTGGCGGAGGAACGCTTATTTTAGGGACTCTCACCCTAAAGACTCTTATCTTAAGGACTATTGAATTGGACCCTCGATGATTTCGAGCGCCTTGCCTTCGAGGTCTCTGATTTAAGGCTATTGGCTTCTAGGCTTTTGTTCTACCTCAGTCTTTTGAGCCAGTTTTGCACCAGCTCCTCTAGTGTTTGACGCTAAAACCTGAAGACTCAAGAGTCGACCACGGAGACTTTCCCCTTCAGCGCCTGCTTGCGCAAGTGGGAGCTAGTCAGCGCTGGTCAAGACCTCCGTGCCGGCTATCGCTATCAATGACTCCACACAATCGCGCAGCGAATCATCAAATGATCGAAAGGTGATGCCGGTCAATTCGACCATGCGCTCATTGCGCAAATCTGCCGCTCGCCACAAAGCGCGATAGCGTGACTCGCGCGCTTGCAGTCGCTCCGGGTGAACTTCTCGGGGCTCGGTGACCTGAAGTCGAATCTCGGGAAGTAATTCATCAATGCGTGCACATATAGATTCGACATTCCAAGCCTCGGTCGACCAAGCAATGTACCGCTCACCGTTCTTCACTTTGGTGGACTCCAACATCCGGATGTGGCACGACGCGTTGTCTCTGACGTCGACAGGAAACCAAGGCCGATATACCCAATTCTGTTCATAATTCCCCTCTAGCATCGTGCTCACATGACGTTGCCAGGGACCATAGTTTTTTTGATGAGCCGATAGAATCGGCCCTACGTTATCAGCGGGGCAACAAGTAATGGCATCCCAACCCCCATGCTGTTCCGCTGCCTCAGCAAATGCGGTTTCCGCCAAGATTTTGCCCATCGAGTAGCCTTGGCTCTGGGCGGTTCGTTTGGGGTTCGCATCGTCAGGGTAGCGATCCTCATAAAACACAGGCCGACGCCCGATTTCCTCCAGATCCATCTCGGAAATCACCGCTGCCACGCTCGACGTCACGATCACGCGGGTGACTGTTCCGGAGACATTGACCGATTGAATGATGTGGTCGCACACCCTCTTGATATAGGCGTGATCGGTATAATCAGAAACGTGAGACACGTGGGCAACGCCATTGCAGCCCTTGAAAATCTCATCGAAGCAGCCGTCCTGATCTAGGTCGGCGTTATGTAACGTGAGGCGACCGCTTAGAAACCCGGGCATATCTTTCAAAAACGCCACGCGCTGTTCATTCGTCACATCACGAACGCAGGCACGCACGCGATAGCCTTCAGCTAGCAGCAATTTAACGACCCAGCCACCGATAAAACCCGCTGCCCCCGTTACCGCAACCGTTCCCCCTTTCGGAATTGCTGCCACCTCTCACTCCTCTTTTTTTGCCAAACTTGTGTTTTGCCTGATAGTCAGTCCGCTCGCCAATCCACACTGTGAGTCATTAATTCGGACTGATTAATCCCACACGATCGCGCCGACGCAAACGCTCATATTGTGGTCATTAGTCCGGTGTCACCTATCACTCCATTCATCAACTTCAGGAGGGGGCGATCAAGGCTCATAGGACTCCTCAAGCGCCTGATAAACCCCAACCCTAAGGTCCTCTCGGAGCGGCCAGGGCGACACCATCAGTTGAATCAAACTGACGACGACCAGATCCTCAACCGGATCAACCCAAAATATCGTTCCCGCCGCTCCGCCCCACATAAACGTGCCCGCGCTCGACAATGACCCATTACTCACGGGGTCTTCGATCAGGCCAAAACCAAGCCCAAATCCAAAGCCCTTGAATTGCCGCGCTAGCGGGCTCTCACCCAGACCAACCGCCCCCGTTGCTGCTGGGACATGATTTTTCGTCATGTAGCGGAGCGTCTTCTCTCCGATGATGCGCTGATCTCCAAGACGCCCACCCGCTCGGAGCATTTCCGCAAAGCGCATATAGTCTCGAGCGGTTGAAACTAGTCCTCCACCCCCTGAAAACAGCGTCACCTCCGTAAAATTGCCCATAGCTCGAGAGGTGGGCCTTCCGCCCAGCTCCGGAACAAGCCCATCGATCCGTATCACCTTGCCCCCTCCATAGGACCAGCGGTGATTAGGCAAAAATCGGGATAACTTTTCAGGCGGAACTTCGAAAAAGGTGTCCACCATGCCGAGCGGCTCAAACAAGTGAGTTCGCAAATACTCATCGAATGGTTGACCCGATATTCGCTCGACGATTAACCCGGTCAAATCAACCGCGATTGAGTAATGCCAAGCAACACCGGGCTGATGCTTGAGCGGCAGCTCGCCGACTTTTGCAACAAAATCATCTAAATCTTTCGCCGCCCAAAGATCGGCCTTTCGATACGCTTGATCCACAGGGTCTCGAGGATCAAATCCGTAGGAGAAACCTGCGGTATGGGTTAACAATTCTTGCATAGTCGGGGCGCGTTTAACCGGTATTCGCTCGCCATCCTCGGTCAACACGGTCAACACTTTCAGCTCCGGCAACCACTTGGTAATTGGGTCGCTCATATGAAATGCGCCGCGCTCATAGAGCTGCATGGCCGCTATCGCCGTGATGGGTTTTGTCATGGAGTAAATGCGAAAGAGATCGGTGTGCTTGAGCGGGGTCTTATCGTTGATGGCCCGGTGGCCCACAGTATCGGTAAAAACGATTTTTCCGCCCCGGTTTACTAGTGTAACCACTCCGGCCAGTTTCCCCTGGTCCACGTAATCTGCTGCGAGCGTCGACAGTCGAGTCAGTCTCTCACTATCAAAACCCTCTGATTCAGGGGTTGCCGTTTGAAGTTCAGCGGCTCCGTGCGCTGCCGAACCGGATAACAGCCAACCGAAAAGGGCTACTGCTGACAATGCCTTGCCTGCAACATCCAACACACGCAATCGCCGCCTCGTTACATTGACCATTCCCGCTCCCGTGCACTGATCTGAGATGCCCGGCATCACACCACGCGATTTACGGCCGGTCAATGAGCTAGGCCGCGAGCGGTATGAACTCTTAGCTATACCGAATGTCCTCAGCGCGCATGGGCTGACTCGCAGGCTTTGAGGCAACAACCGATAACGCGTCCGACAAATCGCTCAAGTATTGATCAGTGACACTTGCATGAATCGGCGACAACATCAGATGTAGCGCGGGCGGCTCAGTGCAGGCACTAGTGACCCACCCTTTTTTATACAGGGCACGATACACACCGAACACGTCTGCATCCGGGTGCGTAAACGCTAAAATGCCCAGCAGTGGCGTGCCCACCACTTCAAACCCAAGCGACGCTACACCCGTAGCGATCGCTCGGCGTGCCTGCAGTACTGCTGCGTGCTTTTCTCTGTAACCCTCAGCACCGAGGAAATTCATCACAGCCCAAGCTGCAGCAATCGCGCCACCAGGCCTTGTACCTGCAAGCGTTGGGGTGACCATCCGACCCGCTGGCCAACAATCAAAATCAAAAGCCATATGGCCAAGCATCGACTCATCACGAAACAAGACAGTGCTCGCGCCTTTGGCGGCATACCCATACTTGTGTAGGTCGGCGGACATGGAATCCACCCCCGCTTGCTCAAAGTCAAACGAAGGAATCGGCTCCCCTAACTGCTTGGCGAAGGGCGCGATATAACCGCCTACACAAGCGTCCACATGAAGCCAAACGTTGCTTTCTTCAGCGATCCGGCTGAGATCACTAATGGGATCAATCAGGCCAAAAGGAAAGGATGGCGCAGAACCAACGAGCATCAGCGTATGGTCGTCCATCGCACGCTGCATCGCGTCTACATCCGCCACATAGTCTTTGCAGGGAACTCGCCGAATCTCGATATCCATTAGTGCAGCGGCCTTGTCGAAAGCTAAGTGGGCGGAGTATGGGAGCACGAGGTTGAAAGGCTCCTGTCGACCATTGGCGCGGGCGGCATCACGGGCCGCTTTCACCGCCATCGTAATTGAATCAGTGCCGCCTGAGGTCATCGCACCACCGGCGGATTCAGGCGCAGACAGTAGTCTCAATGCCATCTGAACGACATCGACCTCCATTTTCTTCAGCGATGGAAATGCCGCAGGTCCAAGACCGTTTTCTGCTTGATAAAGGGCATAGGCCTCCCGCTGAACCCGTGAGACCTCTTCTCCGGCATTGAAGACGTAAACCGCCGCCTTGCCGTCGCGCCACGCCACGTCGTGCTTGCCCGCGTCCTCCATGCCCTTGCTCAATTCAGCCCAGCTCTGTCCTCGTTCTGGTAATTCCATTGCCAACGGCCTCCTGATATCTCGGGTCAATGCATGATCTATTGCTCATCATTGTGCTTGATCCTCGCACAAGGTGTCATCTCATTGATTGGATGCTTACTGGTCTAGGAAACTGAATCTAGCATCATCTACGAGTGCGCTTGATCAGGCGGCTTAATCATGCCGCTTGGCGAGCGCCGCAGTTAACAGTAGTCTCATCTCAGATCACCCATTGTTTGGCCCGTTAGGAGAGAACATGCAAAGCGAGGCTCCGTCATGGCGTTCCCTGGAAATATTTAGTCACCGAGGACTGCTGCTCGCAGCGTGTGTGGGCGTCATTTGTAGTTCCATCGTTCTCCCCTTTTACACGCTTGGTATTTTTGTCGTCCCTGTCACCGAGGCATTCGGTTGGAGCCGATCAGAGTTCCAGCTTTCACTGATGTTCAGCACTGGGATCGGCGTCTTCACTTCTCCCATTGTCGGCTGGTTCATTCATCGCTATGGCGCCAGGCGCGTCGCGCTACTTGGGTTAGTGGGACTGTCCGTTGCGCTGTTTCTACCCTCGCTTAACCAAGGCAACTTGCTTTTGTTTTATATGAGTTATGGCGCGATGGCACTGCTCGGCGCAGGCACCGTACCCGTGACATGGACCACCGCGATTACTCAAGTGTTCAGCCAGCAACGGGGCTTCGCGCTCGGGCTCGTCTTAAGCGGAACGGGACTTTGCGCTGTGATAGTAACTCCATTAATCGCCTGGGTAGTCGAGACCTGGGGCTGGCGCGCTGGCTATGTCGCGCTCGCTGCATTACCGCTTTTAGTTGCAGGCCCTTGGGTGTGGTGGCTGTTTAAGCTCCCAAAGGACGGAGAAATCTCCAAGGATTCATCGCCCGATGCTAACGCACCAGAGCCGGTGATTGAGGTAGGCCTCACTTTGAGTGAGGCGCTCCGAGGATACCGTTTCTGGGTCCTACTGCTATCTATATTCCTCGTTTACGTGGTGCAATCGGGTCTTGTGCCGAATCTCATTCCGGCACTCACTGACGCGGGTATACCTATGAGCGAGGCAGCTACCGCCATGTCATCATTCGGAGCCGCGGTCATCGTTGGCCGTCTGGCGATTGGTTGGCTCGTTGATCGATTTTGGGCACCCGGCGTAGCCGCGGCGGCCATCGCGTTACCGGTCATCGCCTGCCTAATGCTCCTCCAGTCCCTCACCCTATCCAACGCGATTTTGGCGTCTCTCTTACTCGGTTTTGCTGCGGGCGCAGAGCTCGATTTGATGGCATTTTTGGCGGCCAAGTACTTTGGCACCGCTCACTACGCAAAAATTTATGGATTTTTGTATGCGGGCCTCGCATCGGCATCGGGCATTGCACCCTCGATGTACGCCTGGCTCTACGAGACGATGGGCACTCATAATGCGGGCTTTCAGCTTGGCGCTATTGCCTTTACAGCATCGGCATTATTAGTCCTATGCCTCGGGCGATATCCGACATTCGAGCCGTCTAAACACTAGCATCACGCAAGATTGAGACGGGAGCCCACCGCTAAGGGTTCTGGAGATTAGCTGACCGTTTTTTATGACCTTCGTCCTGTAAACAGGGTTTGTGGCAAGCATTTATGAAGAGCATTCATGAAGCGCTTTGGTGAAACGCTTGGACAAAAAACGCTTATGACCAACTTTTGAGACGAGCCTGCACTCTAAACACACGAGGCGCGTTTTCGAAAATTCGAAAAACAGTTGCTCTGATCCGCGCCTGCAAGTTGCTGTTGTAGCTAGCTTCCAAGACCTGGGGGGTTTTTATGCGTTCGCCTGGGCCGCACCATTGACTACAACCTTGCGACGCCGAAGGTGTTGCCTTGCGTGCCGCGATGGGGAGCCTCTAAACAAGTCTCCAGCGCAAACAACACGACGTTGCGGGTGTCAGCAGGGTCAACCAAGCCATCATCCATTAGGCGCGAGGAACAAAACATCGCCTCGGAATCATGCTCCATGGATTCAATGATTCGCTCTGATTGAACAGCGAGGGTCGCTTCCTGCTCGTCGCTCAGCGCCTGGCCCGTGAGTGCGGCCCGATCCTCGGCGACGATTCTCAATACACTGGCCGCTTGGGCGCCGCCCATGACTGCTTGCCTAGCCGTCGGCCAAGAGAACACAAACGCGGGCATCAATGACTTAGAACACATGGCATAATTTCCTGCGCCATAAGAGTTACCCACGATAATGCTGATCTTTGGGGGCCGAAAATTTGCGACCGCCTGAATCATCTTTGAGCCGTGTTTAACCTGGCCCGCCTGTTCTGCCTCAACTCCCACCAAAAATCCGGTGGTGTTGTGCAAGAACAACATCGGCGTATTACTTTGATCGCATAGCTGGAGAAACTGAGAAGCCTTCTTTGCTCCCTGCGGAGTAATCGGTCCATTATTGGTAATAATGCCCATCCGCCACCCGCCAACGTGCACATGGCCACAGAGCGTCTGTTGATCAACCACGGGTTGAAATTCATCAAACCGCGAGTCATCGACAATCCGCATGATGACCTCCCGCATGTCGTAGGGAATCCGTTTGTCTTCGGAAACGATGCCGCGCAGTTCACTCGCCGGGTAACGGGGCAAAAGTGCGTCTTGGTCAGGCGATAACGCTCGACCGGCATCGGGTGGAAGTTGGCTGACCACCATCCTTGCGATACGAATGCCGTCTTCGTCACTTTCTGCTAAATATTCTCCGGTCTGAGAGACCGTCGCATGCATTTCTGCCCCGCCCAGGGTCTCGTGATCAGCGACTTCTCCCGTTGCCGCTTTGAGAAGCGGCGGGCCTGCGAGGAACAATTGAGTTTGGCCGCGCACTAAAATCACATAGTCCGATAAAGCGACCTGATAGGCTCCACCTGCCGTCGCGTTACCGTGAGATACGGTTATTTGAGGAATCCCAGCGGCGGACAACTGGGCTTGCTGCCCATACACTCGGCCACCGTCCAGAAACCCATGGACCCCCCATGGGTCCGGGTCACCGTCCCCGGCTAGGTTTCCCCCGCCACTTTCACTCAGCGAGATCACCGGCAACCGCGCTGCGAACGCGATCTCCTGAAGTCGCAAATTCTTCTTGGTGGTCACGCTCGATATGGTTCCGCCCTTGATCGCGTAGTTCCACACAATGACCAACACTCGGCGCCCCGACACGTAGCCAATGCCTACAATGATATTTCCGCCGGCGGTTGACCCATCTTTGTCCCCATTCATCAAATAGCCTGCAATGGAGGACAGTTCTAGAAAAGGCGCGCCTGGATCCAGCAAATGCGCCAACCGCTCTCTAGGAAGCAGCTTACCCCGCTTCTCTGCTCGAGCCCGATAGCGCTCTTCGCTCGCTCGAATGTTTCGCTCCACCGACCGAATCTTTTCAACGTAAGCCTCCATGAAGGACATATTCGCCTGAAATTCATCGCTCTCAGTATTCAAGCGGGATGACAACAGAGTCATGACGTGACCTCCTCTCCATCTAATTCGACGGTCATAAGTAACTGTCGATTCTTCACCTGCTGGTCGACTGCGACGTGCGCACGGACGACCCGCCCGTCGCCATCGGCTAGGTGGCGATGTTCCATCTTCATCGCCTCGACGATGACCAGTGGTTGATCCTTAACCACAAGGTCTCCCTCTTTTGCCAGAAGCGCTGTGACCTTGCCCTCCGTAGAGGCCATGATTTCGCCACTTCCTGCAGCGTCTGCACTGACGGGTGGCTGATAGGTGGCTCGCGTTAAAAGGAGTGTCTTTGAACCAAAGTCGATGGACAATTGATCGTCAACCAGCGCGTGAGCGAGGGTCGACGACACCCCCTCCAAGATATACTCAAGGCGACTATTGGCGCACGCTTTTACTGCGATGCGCCTAGATTCGGCGCCAACCGCCACCTCAAAACCGCTGGGTGTCGATAACAGCTGCACAATGGATCGCTCTCCTCCATGCTCAAATACCTCTTTGCGAAGCATAGGTTCAGCGTTACTCCAATTTGCAAACAGACCATGTCCAGCATGTAGGGTCACCGCAGCGAGGCTCAATTCATCAATCGTCGGTACGGCAAATTGTGCGGCTTGATCGAGCACCGCATCATCAATCATCGCGGTTGTCGCAAATCCTGATACGAAATCCGGGTGCTCAAGAAGCTGCAGCAGAAAAGCCTTGTTCGTGGTAAGCCCCAGAACCGTTGTCCCTCTCAATGCACTAGCAAGACGTCGCCTAGCGACATCCCGGGTCTCGCCCCAGGCAATTAATTTAGCGATCATCGCGTCATAGTAAGGACTGATCTCAGAGCCTTGGCGAATACCTGAATCTACTCTGATGCCATTGCCGTGAGGCGCTTCGTAAATCAATACAGTACCGGTCTGGGGCCTAAAGGATTGACTGGGATCCTCCGCATAAATTCGCACCTCAATGGCATGTCCGCTGAGCGTCACATCTTCCTGGGATAATGGGAGCGTGCCGCCCTCAGCAATCGAGAACTGCAGCGAAACCAAATCAATCCCTGTAACGCATTCCGTCACAGGATGCTCAACCTGAAGCCGCGTATTCATCTCTAGAAAGTAAAATTGGTCGTCCTCATCTAATAAGAACTCAACCGTTCCAACGCCCACATAGGACACTGCTTTCGCCGCCAATATAGCGGCCTCTCCCATGCTCGATCTCAGCGCCTCTGATAGACAAGTAGAGGGCGCCTCTTCAATGACTTTCTGGTGACGTCTTTGAACACTGCAGTCGCGCTCAGCTAAGTGAACAACGTTGCCGTGCTTATCTGCAGCGATCTGGATCTCAATGTGACGTGCGCCCACAAAGGCCCGCTCCAGGATCATTTCCTCTGAGCTAAAGGCATTCAAGCTCTCAAGGCGCGCTGAACTGATCGCGGAATCGAGCCCCTCAATTGTCTCAACAAGACGCATGCCTCGGCCGCCACCACCTGCCGCCGCCTTAACCATGAGCGGGAATCCCACATCGACTGCTGCGGCTAGTAATTCGTCATCACTGGCATTTGGCTCCTCAAAGCCCGGGATGCAAGGCACGCCGGCTTCGATCATCGACCGCTTGGCAGTTCCCTTGTTACCCATAGCCTCGATGGCAGAGGATGACGGCCCGATGAAAGTGATATTCGCTTCAGCGCAAGCGCTCGCAAAATCAGCGTTCTCAGACAAAAACCCATAGCCAGGATGAATGGCATCCGCGCCGCATGAGCGCGCCGCTTCAATGATTAATCCAATGTCCAGATACGTCTCGCTGGCCGCATTGCCATTTAATTCGACCGCCTGGTCAGCCATGTCCACAAATGGACTATCTGCATCAGCCTGACTATAGACGGCGACGGTTTGATACCCCTCATCCTTCGCCGCTTGAATCACACGACAAGCGATTTCGCCCCGATTCGCTACCAGAATCGTCTTCATAGCGCCCCCTTTCCTTCTGCACCCCAAAATACCCAAGTTCGACATATCACGCCACTGATGATTGACTCATCATTAGCGAGCAGAGCCACGCGCTGGGGTCTCCTTCGCTGCAAATAGCCCATCTTTCCCCTGCTCCTCGATTCGTCTAGAGTGCAGATCACGTTCCGTAACCAGAGATATCTCGATGCCGCTTTTCGACAACAACCCCACTTCTAGTCGAAAGCCAACCGATACCAATAAGGCGCAGCGCTTGGCGTCCTCAGTACGGCAACCAGATGCTGCTAAGCCTCATCGCGGCGCGCTGATGATCATGGCGTTACTCGTTGGCTGTTTGACCGCTTGCAGTGATACTGCAGTTAGACCTGATCTTGTAATCGAAACCCGCGAAGGCCCAGTGCTCGGCAAGGCGGAAGACGGCGTGAAGCAATGGCTGGGGCTTCCGTTTGCTGCCCCACCCATCGGCGAACTTCGCCTCAAAGCGCCTCAGCCCGCCGAACCCTGGAGCGAGTTACTCGAGACGACTGAGCATCGTTCGGCGTGTCTGCAAAAAAGCGGCTTTTTAAACCCCTCTGATGGGACGTACATGGGCAGCGAAGACTGCTTGTACCTCAACGTGTATGCCAAGGAGAGCATGCCAGCCGGCACCCTGCAGCCCGTAATGGTTTGGATCCACGGGGGCGGTAACACGATTGGCTCGGCTGAAACATACGATCCCTCAGACCTAGTGCGTGACCAGAACGTCATCGTCGTAACGACTCAGTACCGCTTATCAACATTGGGCTGGTTCAGACACCCTGCACTTAGGACAGCAGACGCGTCAGCCATGGACCACTCAGGAAACTTCGGTACGCTGGACACGGTTGCAGCGCTCGAGTGGGTGCGAGACAACATCGAAGGCTTCGGCGGGGATCCCGACAACGTCACCATCTTTGGTGAGTCCGCAGGAGGGCACAATGTGGCCGCGCTCATGGCGTCACCACCTGCCCAAGGGCTGTTCCATCGAGCCATCATCCAAAGTGGCATCATGAGCGTGGGCGATCTTCAGGATGCGGAGTTACCCTACGGAGAGGACCGATACGCCCGCTCCATCAGTAGCTTTGAGCTCGTTAACGAACTACTCATCTTGAACGGCTCAGCAGCCGGTCGCACTGAGGCAGCGACCCTGCAGCGATCGCTGTCTTCGGCCGACATCAAGGCGCTCTTACTCGACGCTGAACCCACTGAGTTACTCGATGCTGAAGCGAACGCGCGACCCATTGGCGCTGGCATGACTCGAGCCTTCCCTGATGGGGCTGCTATTCATCCTGAGGGCATTCTTGGCGCACTGCGCGACCCCTCGTGGAACCACGTACCCATCATGATTGGCACCAATCGCGACGAGAGCAAGCTATTCAACATGCTAAACGAGGAATTTGTGCGTTGGGGAGAGCCTAGCGCGCCACTGTCTTTCTTGCCCAACATGCCAAAGGCCATCATCAAGCCTGACGAGTACGAAGCACTCAATCGATTTGGCTCATCGCTCTGGAAACTGCGCGCGGGTGATGACATCGCGCGCCTCATGGCTGAGCGTGGCGACGTCGACCTCTATTTGTATCGCTTTGACTGGGGCCACTTTGATACCGTGGGTGACGTCGATCTCGCTGATTTGCTCGGCGCTGCCCACGCAGTAGAGCTGATGTTTTTATTTCCAGCAGCGCTTGAGAACTTTATCGTCAAGTGGGCCCTCTCAAGCGAGGCGCTAGCCGACGCGAAATCGCTCTCAGCTACGATGCGAGACTACTGGGCGAGCTTTGCCCTAAATGGCGCGCCAAGCGCGACGAACAGCAACGGGCCAGACTGGCCCGCGTTTACCAAGTCTCAACCGGTAAGCATCCACCTCGATGGCGCGATTGGAAACGGGGTGACCGCTCACACGGGTGCATTGACGCTAAATGATGTACTGAATGAACTCGTCTCTGATGACTCGATTACCGCGGATGCCAGATGCCGGATCTTCACGCGCGCCACCTTCGGGGATGGCAACCGTCTCCCCGAGGCGCGCGGCAAGGCATTTTATGATCGCTATTGCGTGGAATTTGATCGCAATGCCTTTATCAGCAGAGAACTCGCTAAGTTAGCGGGCGAAAGAAGCGAGGTTGAACCTAGCACTGAGCCTAATGAGGCCTAACAGGGACTTGGAGGTTCGTGCTACCGAACGTCCTTATCGCAGTAAATGCCACACAGCCTCTGGGCGGCAGCAAGCGTAGGTTTACCTACCTTTAAATTCCGGCGGCCGTTTCGACAAGAAGGCGTCGATTCCCTCTTGTTTGTCTTCAGTTTGCAGTAACGCGCTCTGAGCGAATTTCTCCATGGCGAGGGCTGAGGCCGAGCTTCCTTCTAACCCCTGCTGGACCATCACCTTCATAAAATGAGGAACGAACGGGGCAAAGGTTGCGAGATGCGTTGCCATGGACTCAACCTCAGCTAGCAAACTTCCGCTTTCAACTAGCCGAGTTACCAGACCCATCTGGAATGCCTGCGCAGCCGTCATGGGCTCTCCCATCAAGAGCATCTCAAGCGCCCAACCCTTGCCGACTAATCTCGGCAGGCGTGCAGTGGCTCCCCCGCCGGGGATGATTCCGAGCTTGCCTTCAGGCGTGGCAAACCGGCTCTCGGGCGTGCAAATCCTCAGATCACACCCCAACGCGATTTCGAGCCCACCTCCCATGCAAATCCCGTCAATGGCGGCGATGGTCACCTTGGGGCAGGCCTCCAACTTCGCGGCTAATCCCTGAACAATGGGCTCCATTCCTTTCTTCAAGTCTCTGTCGGCGACCTCACTGAGGTCCGAGCCAGAAGCAAAAGCACGACCGCCTGCACCAGTCACACCGATGACACGAATTCGCTCATCACCCGCTGCGCGATCCACCGCAGAATGCAACTCCTCAAGGGTGGCCAGCGAGATAGCATTGTGCTTCTCTGGCCGATTAATAGTGATCAGGGCCAAAGGTTCTTCCAGCGATAGTGTTATGTGTTGGTAGCTCGAAAGCATCCCGCTTTGCCTGCTCGTTTATCGTGAGGGGCGGCAGCATACCGGACATCAAGACGGGTTAGAAGGGTACAGACGGCTGTCCGCTATTGCTAAGGCTGCTTTCAAAGCTGCTGTTAGCGCGTTAACAAAGGTTGCTCATGAGAGATGATCGTAGAGTGGCAGAATCACTAGGGAGCCTCTGCCCAATAGAATCCTGCTTTGTTAGGCATGGCCACATCCGCGAGGTTCTCATGATCTAAGACTGCATCGCTCTCCAGTATGCCGCTCAAAAACAACACGTAAGCAGTGACCGCGTAAGTCTCATCGACCGTCAGCCGACCAGAATCCGTGTAAGGCATGGCTCTTCGGATGTAGTCAAAAAGCGTAGTGGCCTCAGGCCAGTAACTACCAACCGTGACATCGGGGCTCGCCGATTGGATAGAGCCTACCCCCCCAGCTAACCGGTTATTAAGGCCGCCTTTGCCCTCCTTGCCATGACAGGCCATACATTCACGAAGGTAGACAGCTTTTCCCGTGGATACTAACCCCCTGCCTACTGGCAAGCCTTGCCCATTCGGTAAAATCGTTAGATCAAATGCAGCAATCTCCTCGGCGGACAACGCGCGGCCGAGGTTAGGGCTCAAAGGTTCCAGATCTGCCGTTACGACACTCGACAAGAGAAGCAAAAAAAGCCCTGACAACAGACACGTCGCCTGTTCGGTTTTCCTCCGATTAAACTCCAACGCTGATTTACCAGAGGTCGCGAACGCCTGTGTTGAGACACGAATCAACTGACCATGATGGGGAGTCGAATCAGCAGGACTGCTTCCTGAATAGTTACACATAAACATGGCTCACAGTTCCGGTGTTATCGACATGCCAAGCTTGCATGCCATTGTAGTGATAGAACGCGCCTACGCCCCTTCCCTTCATTGCTTCTGCTCTTGTTGGCTGAACAGCGCCACGCTCATCAGTCGCTCTAGACACTAAATCGAGCGGCTGACCGCTCCACTGCAGCGGTACCCTGAATCGGGTCAAACTCTTCGATTGCGCCTCGCTATCAAGGGCTGCTAGTGCCCAGGTTTTCCCGCCATCGGCTGAGACCTCGACCGACTTAATCCGCCCCGCGCCGGACCAAGCCAAACCAGACACTTGGTACACCCCATGCGGACCCATATCGAGTTGCAGTGATGGCGAGGTGATGACCGATTTGACGCCCATCTCGAACGTGAACATGGCGGCTCGGCCATCAGAGTCGCGATCCGTGTACTTTGAGGTCTCGTCTTTGCTGTAAGCAGGCTGGTTCGTTACCACGAGATTTTGCAACCACTTTATCGAGGCGTTGCCTTCCCATCCGGGTAGGA
>CAJXDD010000021.1:0-21935 GCA_913052075.1 uncultured Gammaproteobacteria bacterium | reverse complement strand
TCCCGACATCCTGCTCCCAAAGCAGGCGCGCTACCAGACTGCGCTATACCCCGACGGTTTGCTAAAGCTGCTCTGTAGAGCCTCTCCATGCGGTGGAAAGTGTCCGTTATGTCCGCTGATAGAAGAATAAACTCCTAAGCCGATTTTCCAAACTTTCGCCTGTCGATCTTTGAACAGTGACCGCTTAATGAGCACGACTTACCCAAAGAACTTCCCGCGCGGCGAATTCTACTGAAACTCTGCAGCGAGCGTCAACGCGAATCGCTATAATCCATGCGTAAAGTTTGTTGGTATCTCGCACTGTGCAACATTTTATTTCTGACCTCCACCTCGAGGAATCAAATAGCGGTGTTGTTGAGGGTTTCATCGCGTACCTCGCTTCACTCAATGCTGGGGACGATCTGTACATACTGGGTGACTTGTTCGAGGTGTGGATTGGTGACGACTTTCAGGACCCATTGATCGAATCAGTGGAGGCAGCTATCCGTGCTTGTCCAGCCAGTGTCTACCTAATGCACGGCAATCGAGACTTTCTAATTGGGCGAGACTTCGCCTCGCGAGCAAACATCTCGCTCCTTGATGACCCAACCCGCATCAGCATCGGAGGCGAACCAGTATTGCTTATGCATGGCGATAGTTTGTGTACACGTGATGAGGCCTACATCGCGATACGATCCCAGCTACGAGACCCTGCGTTTCAAGCACAGCTAATGGCGCAGCCGATTGACGCGAGGAGGCAAATCGCAGCGAATGCAAGACAAGAGAGCACACATCATAAACAGCAAACTGCAATGGAGATTATGGATGTAACTCCAAATGAGGTGGATCGAATCATGACAGCCCATGGGGTACGCACCCTGATCCATGGACACACTCATCGACCCATGGATCACCAAAGCGAAGGCTATACTGGGGACCTCCGACGCGTCGTTCTTGGCGACTGGGGCGAAAGCGGATGGCACGCGGTCGCCGATGCAGACGGGGACCTTTCCCTGTCCTCCTTTCCGTTGTAGCCATCAGCTCATCGAGTCGCTGCAAAAGTGAGAGAAGCGAGTAGCTCGTATCTATCGAGGACCGGAGACCTAACTGTCGAATCCTATATTCACCCCTTTGTGGAGATGACGTTTTATTAGCAAGAGCTAAGCAGGAATACCTGAGTGAAATCTGAACGATTGATCCTTTGAAGTAATCAGCGCCTCATCGCACTCGATGACCTCCTTTAACCGAATGGCGAATCCGTCTGGATCTCTTTTTCTTGCAAAACTCAAATAGTCCCCGCAGTGTCGCGCTTCGGATCGCCACAAACTCGAGTAGAAGGTTGCGAGTTCCTCATCCAGCACGGTCATCAAGCGCTCGAAGCGCTCACAGCTTCGCGCCTCGACCACTCCACTGACCACCATCAGGTCAATCAATCGAGCAGGCTCGTGCGTCCTCACTAGCTTTCGCAATTCTCCTGCGTATCGAGCCGAGGACAGTTGCCGGTATTCAATATCGCGCTTTGCTAAGATAGCCACGACCTGCTCAAAGTGTCTTAGCTCCTCTCTGGCCAGTGCGGATAGCCGAAGCAAAAGATCTCCTTCTTCCACATATCTATACATCAAATTCAAGGCAGTAGAAGCGGCCTTTTTCTCGCAATTGGCATGATCGATCAACAGCAAATCAATATTTGACCGAGCGGCTTCCAGCCACTCATTGGGTGTAGGCGCAAGCTTCAAATCGGCATAGTTCATAGGGTGTCCACGCGCTCGTCATCTTAAATTCGTGGGGTTATTAGTGTATCATTTTGCGGCTTTTCAGTTGGTCATTTAGCCCGCTGCTACTGAACCTCAGCATGCGCGCAAGACCAAGAGTCATCGAAATCGGGGGATCCAGTGTTAGAAGCCTATCGCAAACATGTCGCCGAGCGAGCCCAAGAGGGCATCGTTCCGAAACCACTCAACGCAGAACAAGTAAATGAGCTGGTGGAGCTGCTCCGCCAACCACCTGCGGGAGAAGAATCGGTTCTCCTAGATCTGCTCACTGAGCGCGTACCTGCCGGCGTTGATGAGGCAGCCTACGTCAAAGCTGCGTACCTTGCTGCCATCGCCAAAGGTGAGGCATCTTCTCCACTCATCAATTCGCGAAGAGCGACCGAACTCCTTGGAACCATGCTGGGCGGTTACAACATCCAGCCATTGATAGACCTTTTAGACTCTGATGACGTTGCTGATGCCGCAGCAGATGCGCTGTCTAGCACGTTACTGATGTTTGATGCTTTCCACGATGTGGTCGAAAAATCTGCTTCCAACCCGCACGCTGAGCGGGTCTTAAAAGCTTGGGCAAATGCGGAGTGGTTTACTAATCGTCCGCCACTGGCTGATTCCATAACGCTCACCGTTTTTATGGTAGATGGAGAAACCAACACCGACGACCTGTCTCCTGCGGGTGATGCGTGGAGCCGGCCAGACATCCCCTTACACGCGCTCTCAATGCTAAGCAAAAAGATGGACGATGCCCTTGGCACCATCGAGGCCTTGAAGAAAAAGGGACACCCACTGGTTTATGTGGGTGACGTTGTAGGCACAGGCTCATCAAGAAAGTCAGCAACCAATTCAGTACTGTGGCACATGGGCGATGACATCCCTCATATTCCAAACAAGAGAGATGGAGGGTTTGTTCTGGGTGGCAAGATCGCGCCCATCTTCTTCAATACGATGGAGGACGCTGGCGCGCTGCCAATTGAGTGCGATGTCACCAAGATATCTATGGGCGATGTCATCACATTGCATCCTTATGATGGGGTTATCAAAAATGAATCCGGAGAAGTCATTAGTGAATTCGAATTGGCCAGCAGTGTCATTCTGGACGAAGTTAGGGCGGGGGGAAGAATTCCGCTGATTATCGGCCGGGGCCTTACCCAGCGGGCTCGCGAAGCATTGGGGCTTGGGCCGTCTGACGTATTTACGCAGACAGAAGATGCCACTGCCTCCGAGCGAGGGTATACGCTTGCACAAAAAATAGTAGGAAAAGCCTGCGGTGTAGCGGGTGTCCGACCCGGACAATACTGTGAACCAAAGATGACAACGGTCGGATCGCAGGACACGACAGGCCCAATGACACGAGACGAGCTAAAAGAGCTTGCTTGTCTCGGTTTTTCAGCTGACCTCGTTATGCAGTCTTTTTGTCATACCGCCGCATACCCGAAACCCGTTGATATTGAGACGCAGCATCAGTTACCGGATTTCATTCGCAATAGGGGTGGCGTTTCACTGAGGCCAGGGGACGGTATTATTCACTCTTGGCTCAACCGTATGTTGCTCCCCGACACAGTTGGTACTGGAGGAGACTCTCACACCCGTTTCCCAATCGGCATTAGTTTCCCGGCAGGGTCTGGTCTAGTGGCTTTCGCAGCCGCCTTGGGTGTTATGCCACTCGATATGCCCGAATCAGTGCTAGTCAGGTTTAAAGGGGAGATGCAACCGGGTATCACCCTACGCGATCTAGTCAACGCCATTCCTTACGCTGCCATCCAACGTGGGCTGCTCACCGTTGAGAAGGAGGGCAAAAAGAACGTTTTCAGCGGACGAATTTTGGAAATCGAAGGCCTGCCTAATCTGAAAGTTGAGCAAGCGTTTGAGATCAGCGATGCTTCAGCAGAACGATCTGCTGGTGGCTGCACAATTCGTTTAGGCGAAGAGCCCATCAAGGAATATCTGACATCAAATGTAACACTGCTAAAGTGGATGATCAGCGAGGGCTATGGCGATGAGCGCACGCTTGCACGACGCATCGAGGCGATGGAGTTGTGGCTCGCGAATCCCGAGCTTATGGCGCCAGATGCCGATGCTGAATATTTTGAGGTGATTGAGATCAATTTAGACGAAATCAAAGAACCTCTACTCGCCTGCCCCAACGACCCTGATGATGTCCGGCCACTCTCTGAAGTTGCAGGGCGACAGATTGACGAGGTCTTCATCGGATCTTGCATGACAAACATCGGACACTTCAGGGCCGCGGCACAGATGCTCGGTGACGCTAAATCCATCCCGACCCGTTTGTGGATCTCACCTCCAACGAAAATGGATCAGCATCAGCTGATGGAGGAAGGCGTTTATAACGTGTTTGCACAGGCTGGTGCTAGGACAGAAATGCCCGGGTGCTCATTGTGCATGGGAAACCAAGCTCGAATCGCGCCCAACAGCACAGCCGTATCAACCTCTACTCGGAATTTCCCCAACCGACTTGGTGATGGTGCCGATGTTTTCCTCGCTTCGGCGGAACTTGCGGCGGTTGCGGCAATCTTAGGGAAATTGCCCAGCACGGCTGAATATCTAAATTATGCCGAACAGTTAGACACCATGGCATCGGACATCTATCGATATCTGAATTTCAACGAGATCGCCTCTTTTCAGGACGCCGCAGAGCAGGCTTTAATCCCTGCAATTAATGTGGTCACGGTTTAGTATCGGAGAGAATTGGGGCAGTCATTGCCTCCCCTTTGCCTCTATGGGTAAGTGAAACCGCGCAGGAACTATCCATTCGCAGAGGCTACCAGTCCTGAAAACTCATCAATTCCAACTCGATTTACGCCGTTGGGGTCCTGCCTATCTAATTAAGATCCGTTTTGTTGCCTCCTGCCCAGCGAGGTTCCGAGAGCGAGAAGGACAAGTACTCAGAGCCAGACGGCTTCACGCTTCAAGCACGATCCGATTTAGGTAGCTGTCCGAGATTCCATAAAGACCTGCTACTGGTAATTGTGAAGGTCAATAATCTCTTTGGACGCGACTCTATCAATTTTCGCCGCATCACTCCGAGCCGATTCAATTCGCTCGAGATAAGCGTTATCAACTCCACCTGTTACATACTGTCCATCAAAGACAGAGCAATCAAAAGTACCGATATCTGGGTTAATGCCCAACGCGCAAGCTTTTAAGTCATCAAGATCCTGGTAAACCAACCAGTCAACCCCAATATACTGAGCCACTTCTTCCTCCGACAACTTGTGGGCAACAAATTCTGATGGCGCTGGCATGTCGATGCCATAAACGTTGGGGTACCGAACTGGCGGCGCAGCAGACGCAAGATAAACTCTTTTCGCGCCAGCATCTCGGGCCATTTGAACGATTTGTCTGGACGTTGTCCCACGAACAATCGAGTCATCAACTAGTAGTACATTTTTGTCTCGGAATTCCAGTTCGACAGTATTAAGTTTTCGTCTCACCGATCGCTGCCGTTCAGCCTGACCAGGCATGATAAACGTGCGGCCAACGTACCGATTTTTTATTAGCCCCTGTCGGTACTTAACGTCCAACCGGTGCGCCATGGGCAGTGCTGCGGTAGTTGAGGTATCAGGAATCGGTATGACCACATCGATGTCATGGTCAGGGTGGAGCCGAAGAATTTTATCCGCTAGTTTTTCACCCATTTTCAAGCGCGCTTTGTATACGGAAATACCGTCGATCATTGAATCCGGCCTAGCAAGGTAAACGAACTCGAAGATGCAAGGCGCATACTTAGGAGAACTGCAACATTGCTTGCGATGTACTCGTCCGCTCATCTCGATATAAATGGCCTCGCCTGGTTTGATTGACGCCATTTCGCTATATCCGAGCACATCCAGAACCACGCTCTCAGAGGCCATGATGTAATCGGGCCCATCAGAGCTATCTCGATACCCAACAATGAGTGGGCGGATCGCATTAGGATCTCGAAAACCAACCATTCCATAGCCCGCTATCAAGGCCAGAGCGGAATATGCGCCTACCGCTCTGGCATGAACTCTCTCGACGGCGTTAAACACATCCTCCGGTTTCAGTCTAAGACCGGCTACTGCCTGGAGTTCGTGCGCGAACACATTGAGCAGTACCTCTGAGTCGCTAGACGTATTAATGTGGCGTCGATCCGCCCTAAATAGCTCCTCATTCAGGTCATCCGCATTGATGAGGTTACCGTTGTGCGCCATGCAGATACCGAAGGGTGAATTCACGTACATGGGTTGGGCCTCAGCGGTGCTGGAGGTCCCCGCTGTGGGATAACGTACGTGCCCAATACCCATAGATCCCTCTAGGGCGCTGATGTGAGATTGACCGAATACGTCGCGAACAAGTCCATTTGCTTTTCGTAGAGTCAAACGGTCCCCAGCGCAGGTGACAATTCCCGCCGCATCTTGGCCCCGATGCTGCATCATCGATAGGCCCTCGTAGAGCTCTAGTCCAACTGACGAGCGCCCAACGACGCCGACTATCCCACACATAATGCTTCCTTAAGTAACAGAATCTGTGAGGCCCTCAGACAGGGCCAAGAGTTTTGGCAAAATCCAATCAAGCCCAACATTAAAGATTGGCACCAGCATCGAGGACTGCCACCACGAGTCCTCCTCTACCGGCAAACCAAACCTCACCAAAGCTAAACCAAGCAACACCAAAAGCACGCCGCGTGCGAACCCGAATACCAGCCCTAGCATTCGGTCGGCAAAGCCTAAACCAGAGGCACGGACCAGACGGACAACCAGTCCAATCAGAACTCCCCCGATGATTAAAGACGCCAGCATGAGGGCTGCAAACGCAACCGCGTATCGAATCGAAGGCGTATCAATCCATTGGGCCAGCCATTCCGAAACCTCACTCGATGCGCCCCGTGCGACCAGTGCGGCGACTACCCAGTTGGCGAGACTTAAGGCCTCCCGCACCAAACCTCGGAAAAGCGCGATCAGGCAGGATCCGCCTAAGAGTGCGATGATCACCCAATCCGCGGCTACCAGCTCCATTTAGCCTCCTATCTGCCGCGCATCATCCTCAACTCTGTATCTGACAATTTGTACTGTCAGTCCCATCTTATCGGCAATTTCTTGACCAGCTCGGCTGAGACCCTCCCGATCGAGTGAGGGGCCGACCAACACCTGATAAAACTGCCCTTCGTTTGTTCGATTCAGCAATACGTAAGCGCCGTGTCCTAGCTCGCGGATTTCGCTCCGCAGCGCAACCGCATTATCACGCTCGCGAAAGCTGGCGACCTGCAAACTCCATCCCATGGGCAGTCCATTTTGATCCAGCAGCTTACTTTGATTCTCAGTCTCATCGCCTATCGACGCACGCTCCTGTGGCATGGTTGCGGCATTAGCGCGCCGCCTAAACTCCATCGCCGCTTGGATGTCACTCACCGCGATTTGTTCACGAAAATCGAAGGTGGGTGCTGGTGGGATTTCCTCGATAACCGCTAATCTCTCTTCCTCGGTACCATCGAATATCAAGGGAATGAAGATCACGGCGACTGCAGCGATGACGATGGCGCCGACTAACCGGCGTCTAAGCCCGGTTTCCAATGTTCTGGCCTATTCCGAACGAATTTCATGGAAATAGTTTAAAGCCTCGCCGACCACAGGAAAAGATCCGAACACCACGACCAAGTCATCTTGCTCGCTTCGCTCCAACGCTTCCTTTACGGCAACGTCAATGCTCATAAAGGCTTTTGCCGTCGCTCCCTGGTTGACCAATACCTCTACAAGCCGGTCCTTTGAAAGCGCTCTTGGCTCGGCGACCTCGCTACAATAAAAGCTGTTGACGACGCCCGTCAGTAAGCCAAGCATCTCATCAGCTGCTTTATCCTGATAGATGCCCAAGACGGCCAAGACTTTTGCGGACGGCCTCATCAACCTCCACTCGTTCATCCTCTCTCTAAGCCTTCCAACTGCGTGGGGGTTATGGGCCACGTCCAAAAGGATTGATTTTCCTCCTACATGAAGAAGGGTCTGACGACCGAGTAGCTCGATATAGGATAGCTTTGCCGGAATGACGGGCCAATCGAGCATTGCCGCTGTTTGCATCGCAGCAGCAAGGCTAATCGGTGGCAGCTTGGGCGCCTTTTGGCTGACTTCAAGTATCTCACCATCATTAGACCACCAAAGCCGATCGTCCTCCCAACCAAACTCTCTGCCATAGCGCGCCACCACAGACGCAGAATTTGCGGCTTCAATTAAAGACAAAGGTGGATCGGGATCAGCAATTACAGCAGGTTGCCGGGGCCTTAATATCCCCGCCTTTTCGACACCGATTTGCTCTCGGCTATCACCAAGGTACTCCTGGTGGTCCAGTGCAATGGGCAGCACCACGCTTATGTCCGGGTCCACCACGTTCATTGCGTCAAGGCGACCCCCTAACCCGATCTCCAAAATCGCGACGTCAAGTGCTTCGGACTCGAATATCACCATTGCTGCGAGACTCGCGAATTCAAAGTAGGTGAGCGTCGTCTCCCCTCTTGCCTGCTCAATGGTTTCGAATGCCGCAGCAATGGTCCTGTCTTCTACCGGGCATCCGTCAATTCGGATCCGCTCTGAGAACTGATGGATATGAGGACTGGTGGTCAAACCGGTTTTAAGTCCAGCCTCCATCGAAAGAGTGTTGAGCGCTTCGCAACACGAGCCCTTTCCGTTGGTACCCGCTACCAAGATCACGGTATTAGCGGGGTGTTTCACGTTTAAGGCCGCTGCGACCCGATTCACGCGATCCAGGCCTAAATCCCACCCCAACGGATGGACTTGACCTATGTGATCAAGCCAACTTGAGAGTGACCGCAATTTAGGCGCTGCTCAATTGATCAAGCGCTGCTCTTATGGCGCTCATACGGTTCGTGATCGGCAATAGAGCTTGCATCTGCTGCTTTTCCCCGCTGGGTGCAGACTGCGCCAGTCGACCCATATCTTCGACTAGGCTTGACCCCATAACTACCCCGTCGGCTACCGAACCAACAAGCCGGGCAGATTCGGCGTCTTTGATCCCAAACCCAACATAGACAGCTTTGTCCGTCATAGTCTTAAAATGAGCAACTTTATTTCCGACCTCGACCGGATCCAGCTTGCCCGAACCCGTTGTGCCTTTAAGCGACACGTAGTAAACGAACCCTCGCGCCGCGTCACACACTGCTTTGGCACGATTATCGGTAGTCGTTGGAGCCAGAAGAAATACCGGACTAATACCATGCTGTTCGAAAACTGGCCCTAACTCGCCGGACTCTTCCGGTGGCAAATTTACAATAATCGTACCGTCTACCCCAACATCTTTCGCGGCGACAGCAAATTCAGGTAACCCCATGGCCTCAATCGGGTTCAAGTATCCCATTAATAGCACTGGGGTTTGGTCATCGCGCTCCCGAAAGTTTTGCACCATCGCGAGCGTTTTTTTCAATGTCACCCCATGCGTAAGTGCACGCTCGTGGCCGCCCTGAATTACTGGGCCCTCTGCCTCAGGATCCGTGAAAGGCACGCCTAACTCAATAACGTCGACACCCGCCTCTACCAGCGCGTGCATTGCCACTATCGTCCAATCTGGCGCAGGGTCTCCAGCAACGATATAAGCCACCAATTGCTTACGCCCCGCAGCCAAACTATCTTGAACGCTCTTTTCTAATCGATTCATGTGTTCAACCAATAGAAATCCCATCCAACCGAGCGACGGTAGGAATATCCTTATCGCCCCGCCCCGATAGGTTAATCAAAATATGTTGATCTTTACTCATAGTGGGAGCAAGCTCCGCGGCATAAGCCAACGCGTGGCTGGATTCGAGCGCTGGCAATATACCTTCCAATCGATTCAGTTCCCTGAATGCATCGAGCGCCGCCTCATCAGTCACCGCGACGTACTCGGCACGCGACACCTCTTTAAGCCATGCGTGCTCTGGTCCAACCCCGGGATAATCAAGCCCAGCTGACACCGAATGAGTTTCTTTGATCAGACCATCTTCGTCTTGCATCAGATAAGTTCGGTTACCATGCAGCACGCCCACTACCCCGTCATTGAGCGGCGCCGCGTGGCGTCCAGTAGCAACGCCGTCACCTCCAGCTTCTACACCAACTAGTCGTACCGATGTGTCCTCAAGAAAGGGATAGAACATGCCCATGGCATTTGAACCTCCGCCTACGCAAGCTAGAACAGCATCAGGTAGGCCTCCTTGACGCTTCGCGAATTGTTCTTTTGCTTCGCGTCCTATGACTGCTTGGAAATCGCGGACAATCATAGGGTAGGGATGTGGACCCGCGACCGTGCCGATAATGTAGTGCGTGTCATCAACGTTAGTCACCCAATCGCGCATGGCCTCGTTTAATGCGTCCTTAAGTGTTCTCGACCCCGAGGTCACAGGAACAACTTCGGCCCCCAAAAGTTTCATTCGGTACACGTTTAGACTTTGCCGCTCAATATCGTCCGCACCCATGTATACAGTGCATCTAAGACCAAATCGCGCTGCAACAGTAGCGGACGCCACACCGTGTTGCCCTGCGCCAGTCTCCGCAATAATCCTAGGTTTACCCATAAATCTAGCTAGAAGAGCATGGCCAATGCAGTTATTCACTTTGTGGGCGCCGGTGTGGTTCAAATCTTCACGTTTTAACCAAATTTGAGCGCCGCCATATCGCCCAGACAATCGCTCCGCATGGTAGAGGGGCGATGCTCTTCCAACATAATGCTCAAGGTCACTCTCCAGCTCCGCTTTGAAGGCTGGGTCCTCTTTAAGCTGTTCATAGGTGCAGCGCAGCTCCTCGAGCGCCGCCATTAAGGTCTCTGAAACGAATTGACCGCCAAACCGACCGAAGTGGCCCCGGGCATCGGGAAATGCAAAAAATGTTTCGTTTGACCCTACAATGTCTGATGATTGACTCATAACTCACTCTCTTGTTCAGCGCTAATTGAACGCTCTGACGGTTCCTTCTTACCACTATTGATAAGCCAAAAAATGCTGATTTCTAACGCCCAGCGAGTTGACATTCTCATTCAGTTAACTTTCTAACAACGCTTGATCGCTTTCTCACCAAGTGACCAGACACAAACAACCCAGGGCAACCTGTTGGTCTTACGAGCAAAGGGGCGTATGCGTTTCGCTCGATCACGCGTTGCACGCCGAAACCGCTTTCAGAAAAGAGCCAATTTTTTCTAAATCTTTCTTTCCACGATCAGTTTCTACGCCGCTACTCACGTCAACGGCATAGGGTGCAGCGATCGCGATTGCTTCTCCAACATTGTCCGAGGTGAGTCCACCCGCCAACAACCAAGGTCGACCCAGATCTCCGATCAATGACCAGTCAAAGGTTTTTCCTGTTCCACCATGCTCACTGGGCGCCCAAGCATCAATTAAAAGGGCCGCTGCATTCGGATGAGCATCGCTCACGCGCATCAGTTCATCCCTAGTTTTAAAGCCGACTGCTTTTATATAGGGCAGCCCCAGCGACTCACAAAAGGATCTCGACTCTGAGCCGTGAAACTGGATCATGTCCAACGGGCATTGTGACAATATTTCCTCAATCACTGATCGCTGTTCGTCGACAAAAAGCGCCACGCGCTGGACGAAGGGGGGCACCAAAGACGTAATGGATGCAGCTTTTGTCGCCGTGATTGCTCTAGGACTACGTGGATAAAAGACGAAGCCCAACGCGTCTGCTCCAGCCGCAGACGCGGCATTGGCCGCCTCATTGGTAGTCACTCCACAAATTTTGACTCTTGTGCGCACAACGGTCAGCCCGTTTACAAACCGCCCGCAATCTTATCACGCGGGCCTGATGAATGGCGGCTGGAACCCAGTAAGCCTTGTCACTGCCGGTAATTGATAGCTCGGATCATACGCAACTTGTTCGAGGTAGAGACCATGAGCAGGAGCCATCCTTCCGGCTTGGTGGCGATCTTTTGCCAGGAGCAAATGCCCCAACCACTCTGGAGGACGCTGGCAAGCTCCCACTAATCTCAAGGCGCCTACGATATTTCTGACCATGTGGTAAAGATACGCATTCGCTGTGATTTCGATCTGGATAAATCCTTGGTGCTCTTCAACAGAAATAGACGTCACGCGACGCATTGGTGATTTCGATTGGCAGTGCGCGGCTCGAAAACTAGAGAAGTCATGCTCCCCGACCAGATGTTGAGCAGATTCATTCATCAGCTCAGTGTTTAAGGGGCGATGCTCACGGAGCGCTGCCGACTCAAAGAACGGGTTTACAACATGATCTACAAACAAAAGGTAACGATAAGTTCGGGACTGCGCCGAAAACCTCGCGTCAAAATCTGGGCCAGGACGCGCCACCCATCTTACCGCTACGTCGTTGGATAGCCAGCTATTGACGCCTTCGGTCCATGCCTTATCCGAGCGCTCCGCCATGGTGTCAAAGTGTACGACTTGGCCCATCGCATGAACACCACTGTCTGTCCGTCCTGCTGCTCGGGTCTCCACCTGATGATTTGCAATTCGGGAAAGTGCCTCCTCCAGCGTGCCCTGAACGGTTCTGATCCCTTTCTGACGCTGCCAACCGTGGAAGGAGCCACCGTGATACGCAACGCCCAATGCAATACGGTTAATCATTAGCGCTAAGAGGGCAGCTGTCTCATCAGCTGCTCCGCCTCCCGAACCTCACCTGAGTTGCCGGTGGCGATCACTCTCACAAGTTGAGCCTCCGCTGCCTTGAAATCTCCCATCTCGATGTAAGCACGTGCTAGGTCAAGTGGATTATTCATCAAATCTGCATCAATGGGTCCACCATCAACGTCAATCGTTCCGGGTTCCTCTTTAGCACTTAGATCGAGTGACTCAATGATTTTTGGATCGGGATCGAGCTCGTGTGACATATCGCTTGTTACGGAGTCAACTTGCTGGCTGCTTGAGCTATCTGAGATCAATCGTGCTTGTTGTCGGAGCCTAGTCAAAAGCACTAGAACTAGCACTACCAGCAATACTATGACCAAAAATAATGCAACTACCAGCGGGTTGGTCCAGATCGACGTAGCGGACTCAAGCTGCTTTCTCACTCCCTCTAGTGATTGCTGCAATCGCGCGAGATCTCTATCTTTCACTTTAATCACCGAAGTGAGTGATCCTAACTGGGTTTCGAGATTAGACAATCTATCGTTCATACCCTTGAGTTCTTCGGACGCAATTTCCAGAGCTCCCGTTTTTTCGTCGAGTTCCCTGGCTAGCGACGATGTTCGGCCGCCGCCGGATCGACTTGCCTCGCTATACTCGTCATCGATTGTAAGCCGAAACTCTACCCCGGATCGTTCATTAGGTTGAGAAATAGCATCCGACTCTGAACTATCAGAGATCTCGTCAAACAGCTCTAAATCACCAACCTCACCGAAACCCTCCATCTTGGCGTCAGTGTGACCAGAGAACGCTAGATTCTGGGCTACAAACTTGTTCCGTGCTACGTGACTCTTAATTCTGACCGCAACCTCGGATGAGGGTACCTTAAGGGCGTAATCCGCCCTTAAGCGGTTAATATTCCCGTCAACAAACGCCTCAGGGTTTTCTTCCTGAATGGCGATCACCATTTGTGGGATGGTAATTGATTGATCAGGACGGCTCGCTAGCGCGATGCTCCAGAGCGTGTCCCCAATCTTGGTTCGGTACTCGTGCAATCCTTGACGCGAAGAGGCCAAATTGCGTTGCTCTATAGATTGAGGCGGTTTCGCATCAGTATTTGTGGTGATCGAGGTTGATTCCGAAATACCGTGTACGGCACGGGAGCCCAGCACCGCAGTATAAGCTTTCAGCTCTCGACCTCTAGGCGATTCTAGAGCGAGAACAAAGTTCAAAGCGGGGCCAAAAACAAGTGCTTCAGAGCGGATCTTGACAACAATACTTGTTTCGCGATCGACAATCTCAAACCTAAAGTCCTGGAGACCGATAGCTCTTTCAACTCCAAAATTCGCAAACTCATCCGAGCTAGCCAAGGCAACGCTGACCTCACTGGCCAACCATTGTTGCGAATTCAATAGTTCTATTTCAGCAGACAGCGGCTCTCCTGACGCAGATTGCACGTCTATCCGCCCAAGCCCCAAACCCAGCGTCGCATTGGCTGTCAACAAAAGGGCACTCGCTAGAGCTAAACTCAGCGCTACTCGCAAGACCTCTTCGACTGTTTGAATGGTGCTCATTTGTATCTTGTTTTCTGCCTTTGAGATTTTCACCGCCAAGCTAAAGCTCCTTGGTACCATCCTAGAGGTTTCCAGTAAGTTTCAACCGGCGTTCGAGCTATTCGTTAACTAATGCCTCCGCAATCTGAATGCTGTTTAGCGCAGCACCTTTTCGCACATTGTCTGAAACAACCCATAAATGGAGCCCTCTAGGATGCGAGACATCATTTCGAATCCGACCAACGAACACGTCATCAGTTCCTGCAGCTTCAGTTACTGCCGTCGGGTAACCACCAGAAGTTCGCTCATCAAGCACCGTCACGCCTGGTGCGTCCGACAACAACGCTCGCGCGTCTGTGGCTAAAAGCGGCGCTTTGGTCTCGACATAGACTGCTTCGGAGTGCCCATAAAATACTGGAATGCGAACACAAGTAGGGCTGACCTGGATTGAGTCATCTTCAAATATCCGATGCGTTTCCCAAATCATTTTCATCTCTTCCTTCGTAAAACCATTTTCCTCGAAGTCATTGATGTGTGGGACTGCGTTAAACGCGATCTGCTTGCCATATACCCGACTTTCAATGTCTTGTGCATTGAGCAACTTCGCGGTTTGAGTCGCCAACTCTTCGATCCCAGACTTTCCCGATCCAGATACGGCCTGGTAGGTACTCACGTGAATACGCTCAATGCCCACACAGTCGTAAATGGGCTTTAGGGCAACGACCATCTGAATGGTTGAGCAATTGGGATTGGCTATGATGTTCCGTTTTTTGTGCTGCTCCAAGGTGTGTAAATTCACCTCGGGCACAATGAGCGGTATATCAGGATCCCGCCTGAAGTGAGACGTATTGTCGATAACAACACACCCTTGACTAGCGGCCTTTGGTCCAAACTCCGCAGAGACACTCCCTCCAGCAGAAAAAAGCGCAATATCGGTGCCCGAAAAATCAAACTCAGCTAGATTCTGAACCGTAATCGATTGATGCTTGAAGGGTATCCGTGCGCCAGCTGACCGCTCACTCGCAAGGAGGCTGACGGCTTTCGCTGGAAAATCTCGCTCGGCGAGTAGCTCGAGCATCACCTCCCCAACTGCACCGGTTGCGCCAACAATAGCGACATTCACTTGTTTCATAGTCAATACCCAATACGTTGTCCTGGGGTGCTTCACCCCCGATTCGCAAGCGCGGATCTTATCGTTTTGTGGTGTCTCGGACCATTGATCCCGACCAGCTGGGAGCTACCTCCGCCCTGAAAGGCACCCTTTTTTACTCGTTTCGATCCAGTTCGCTGACCTGTCCTCTGTAACGGATAAGGTGATCCATCAGGACCAGCGCCATCATCGCCTCGGCGATTGGCGTTGCCCGTACGCCAACGCAGGGGTCGTGCCGCCCTTTGGTGACGACGTCGACAGGCTCTCCAGCCCGATTGACGCTCCTCCCAGGCTGAGTGATGCTTGAAGTAGGTTTTAGGGCAAGACTGACGCAAATATCTTGGCCCGTGGATATCCCACCTAGCACGCCTCCCGAATGATTTGAAAGAAAACCTTCTGGACGAATTTCATCCCGGTGTTCGGATCCTCTCTGCTCCACTACTGAGAAACCATCCCCAACTTCAACCCCTTTGACGGCATTAATGCTCATCATTGCTTTCGCAAGCTCAGCATCGAGACGATCAAAGACTGGCTCTCCTAAGCCCGGCATGACGCCCTCAGCGATGACATTAATACGAGCGCCAACAGAATCCCCTGCCCTCCTCAGCTCATCAATCAGAGCTTCCATAGGCGCTATGCAATTGGGGTCCGGGCAGAAAAATGGATTGTCATTGACGATCGCCCAATCAATCTGGTTAACAGCAATTGAGCCCATCTGGGCGAGGTATCCTCTCACGCTAATGCCGTAGTGAAACGAGAGGTACTTTTTCGCAACAGCACCAGCGGCAACCCGCATCGCCGTCTCTCTGGCAGAGGAGCGGCCACCACCCCTGTAGTCCCTGACACCATACTTCGCTTGATAGGTATAGTCGGCGTGCGCCGGTCTGAATACGTCCTTTATTTCAGAGTAATCTTTGGATCGCTGATCCTCATTTTTGATCAAAAGACCAATGGACGTGCCAGTGGTGGCGCCCTCAAAGACGCCGGACAATATCTGAATAGAATCACCCTCTCTTCGCTGGGTCGCGTATTTACTTGTACCAGGCTTTCGCCGGTCTAGATCGGGCTGGAGGTCTGCCTCAGATAACGGGAGTCCTGGCGGGCAACCGTCAATGATGCAGCCAAGCGCCGGGCCATGACTCTCACCAAAGGTGCTCACGCGAAAGAATGACCCAAAGCTATTGCCTGACATGATGGCCACACCTCAAAAGTGAGATAGTATAGCCCACTTCATCTGAGACTCGGTCACTCGACATCGATCCGGGAGGACAACCATGGAACAGGCTTTTTTACAGATACTCGAGCAGCTCGGCGAAGACCCTAAACGTGACGGCCTGGAAGATACGCCCAAGCGTGCTGCCAGTGCGATGCAATTTCTTACTAAGGGTTATCGCGAAGAATTAGCTGAGATCGTCAATAACGCTCTATTCGAGTCCGATACAAGCGAAATGATCATCGTTCAAGATATCGAATTGTATTCCATGTGCGAGCATCACCTCTTACCCTTCATTGGCAAATGTCATGTCGCCTATCTACCCACGGGGAAAGTCCTTGGTCTCAGTAAGGTCGCCCGCATCGTTGATATGTACGCGCGACGTCTGCAGATTCAGGAAAACCTCACCAAACAGATTGCCGAAGCGATTCAATCGGTCACCAACGCGGCCGGCGTCGGTGTCATCATTGAAGCGCAGCATATGTGCATGATGATGCGGGGTGTAGAGAAACAAAATTCAATGATGAAAACTTCGATGATGCTGGGCCAATTCCAAGGCGATCAAAGCACTAGGATGGAATTTTTATCCCTACTTGAATTGCGTAGATAACTTCCCAGCGGCGCCTTAAGCAGCCCTAATCCCGCAACCAAATTACCTCGACTCTCGGTTCTTTCCAATGATTCAGGGGAGACGCGGCTCCAAGCCCCTGGGGTATCACTTGGACACGATTATCGAGTGCTGACGTCAACTGACTGGCAATTGACGCCGCCCTAGTTTGGCTCGCTTCCTGGAGCGCCCCCATCGCCCCAGCTGTGATTGCGGATTCAGAAGTTACGGCAACGATGAGCAGCGGAGCGGATGCGGTTCCGAGCGTTGCCCTGAGATCATCAAGGAGGACCGAGAAGCGCTCGTCAAACCGCCTAAGCGATACTCGCCAAACCGTCCGTCCTCCCAGCGATTCCATCTCAATTCGCTCGTCACTCGCAGCAGTTGTAGCGACTAGATAGAAGACCTTCCCGTTACCTCGCCGACCTACATAAATCGATTCCCAGCGCTTTCCGTTAGCATCGCGCCCAACCCAATAGTGCTGATACTGCTCGGGTCCATACAATATCCTGTAACCGAGGACAGCGTTGGCCCAGTCCCCGCTGCTACCGCATGCGCGACCATCACACGAAAACTGAGGTCGCAATCGATCGGCGCGGTTCGCAACCAAGGCGTCCCTAACCGCCTTATGACTCATTGACGGAGGCGCTTCAAATACGCTTACGGATTGGTGGCCTTCTACTAAAATTTCGTTCTCGGCAACGATTCCTCCGGGAACATTTTCGATTCCCCCCAATACAATTTGAATAAGGCCATCATCACCACTTTGCGCCGAGTCGACCAGGACCGAGCGAGGTAACTCGGCACCAACCCCTAGAGGCCAACCAGCAGCAATCAACAGGATGCACCTAACGAAATTGCTTAGATATCGCATTGAAAAACGGTCAATTAAGACCTCCTTAAAGCCGCGTTGGCTGAAGATTGAACATTAACGACCGCAGCGGCGCTTTCAACTGCATATCAAAACAGAATAATTCTGCTGTTTGCACGGACTGACGCTTACCTGAGAGCGCGCGCACTAGCTCAGCAACCAACGGCATGTGCGTAACAAGTAGCACCGAACCTACCACTTCATCAAATTCAGCCAAGACCTGATCCGTAATCCCATTGGGCGATAGTCCTGCACACGTATCTATGTGAATCTCGTGGCTGTAGAACGACGTTATCAGTGAAGCCGTTTCCTGCGCTCGCAGAAGCGGGCTAGCAACAATTCTGTCGATTCTAAGATGCTCGAAAAGCGCTGAGCCAATCCGCTCGACTTCAGACCGCCCACGCGCTGACAATGGGCGGTCTTCATCGCTGATCGCCGACGGCTCAGCATTACCATGCCGCATAATGAGAAGATGCGACAACCTGCTTATCTCCCGCACAACATATGAGCTCGATAAGGGCTAGTCACCCGCGACCTCGAGCAAAAATTCATTCAAATTTTTCACAAAGGTTGCCGGATCTTCAAGTTGACTACCCTCCGCCAACAATGCTTGATCAAATAAGACCTTTGCCAACCGGTCAAAACGAGCCTCATCCGTCTCGGCATCTAACCGAGTGACCAACGGGTGATTAGCGTTAACCTCAAATATCCTTTTCGCGTCGGGCAAACTCTGTCCGGCCTGCGCAAGAATCCTGCGCATCTGCATGCCCATTTCATCTTCAGACACAACTAAACAAGCAGGTGAATCGGTCAAGCGTTGACTGGTTCGCACTGTCTCGACCTGACCCCCAAGGGTCGTCTTCAGCCGCTCAATCAGATCTGAGAGGTTCTCCTCGGCTGTTTCCTCGCCATCGGATGAATCCTCACCCTTCGACTCGTCAAAATCTAGCGCTCCTCGAGCTACATCCTGGAGCGGCTTTCCATCAAACTCAGCTAAGTGCCCGACGAGCCACTCATCGATCCGGTCGGATAACAACAAAACCTCTATGCCCTTCTTGTTGAAAATTTCCAGATGAGGGGAGTGTTTCGCCATTTGGTGACTGTCTGCTGCCACATAATAAATCTTTTCCTGATCGGCCTTCATTCGCTCCAGATATCCTGCAAGGGACTGATCTTGTGCATCCGATTCACTCGTCGAAGTCGCGAACCGAAGCAACCCAGCAATTTTGTCTTTGTTGGTAAAGTCCTCCGCAACACCCTCTTTCAGCACCTGACCAAATTCGACCCAAAACTGCTCATACTTTTCAGCATCAGACTTCGCAAGTTTTTCTAAACTATCCAAAACTCGTTTTGTTAACGCAGCACGCATTGAGTCGATCGCTGGATCCTTCTGCAGGATTTCTCTGGAAACATTCAAGTTAAGGTCGTTTGAGTCCACAATCCCTTTGACAAATCGCAGGTATAAAGGAAGAAATTGTTCTGCCTCATCCATGATAAAAACACGCTGGACGTAGAGCTTGAGGCCTCTGGGAGATTCTCTGTTCCAAAGATCAAAAGGCGCTTTAGATGGAACGTAAATCAAGCTCGTATACTCAAGCTTTCCTTCAACTCGATTGTGTGACCAAGTCAGCGGGTCCTGGAAATCATGCGCGATGTGCTTATAAAACTCCTGATATTCCTCTTCTGATACCTCGGATCTTGAACGGGTCCAGAGTGCTGTAGCCCGATTGATCACCTCAAATTCGGGATTGCTATCACCTTCGTCGTCATCCGCATCCTCTTGCTCTGCCTGGACATCTTTTTGCATGAGTACGGGAACGCTCACGTGATCTGCGTATTTTTTAACGATCGTTTGCAATCGATAGCCGTTTAAAAACTCCTCAGCATCGTCGTTCAAATAGAGCGTGATCTGGGTTCCCCTCGCGTCCCGCTCTAAGGTCTCAATATCGAAATCCGCCTCACCTGATGAAGTCCAGCGGCATCCGTCGGCCGCTGCCTGCTCGGCGCCGCGAGTCTCCACCACCACCTTGCTCGCGACAATAAACGAAGCGTAAAAACCGACTCCAAACTGGCCAATGAGTTGCGAATCTTTCTTTTGGTCACCCGTTAGATTGGTTAGAAACTGTGCGGTGCCTGACTTCGCTATCGTTCCTAAGTTTTCAACGACCTCATCTCGTGACATACCGATTCCATTGTCGGTAATAGTGATCGTCTTCTGGTCCTGATCAAACTCGATTCTGATCTCAAAGCCCGCTTCGCCATCCAAGAGCTCGGGATTTTCGAGGCTTAGGAAACGAAGCTTATCAATCGCATCCGAGGCATTGGAAATAAGCTCGCGAAGAAAGATTTCTTTGTTCGAGTAAAGAGAGTGAATCATCAGCTTAAGCAACTGACGCGCCTCAGTTTGAAATCCAAGTGTTTGTTTGTCTGTTTGTTCCGACATACCTATTCGTCCTCTGTTACACCCTCAAAAGTGGGGCTGACATCTACAATTTCAAGGCAAAATATTGACTTCGGGGGTTCAAAAAAAAACCTCGGTACAAGCCGAGGGTTTTTTTGAGTTTTCACTTGCATCGGCTAACCAATGCCAGGTGCTTAAGCCCTGAAAGAGACTAATTCCAGCCAGTCACCTCTTTCAATGCATCACCAATCGCGGCGAGGCTTTTCACCGTCCTGACACCAGCAGCATTGAGGGCTGCAAATTTATCATCAGCCGTTCCTTTTCCCCCTGCAATGATTGCACCCGCATGCCCCATTCGTTTCCCAGGTGGCGCCGTGACACCCGCAATATATCCAACTACGGGTTTAGTCACGTTTGATTCGATAAACTCAGCCGCCTCCTCCTCGGCATTACCACCGATCTCGCCCACCATGACAATTGCCTCGGTGCCCGGATCATCTTGAAAGCGCCTGAGTATGTCGATGAAGTGACTACCTGGTATCGGGTCACCACCAATCCCTACACACGTACTTTGACCATAGCCCAAATCGGTTGTCTGCTTCACCGCTTCGTAGGTGAGCGTTCCCGAGCGAGAGACAATACCAACCTTCCCTGGCAAATGAATATCTCCAGGCATGATCCCAATCTTGCACTCCCCAGGCGTAATCACCCCAGGACAATTTGGCCCGATTAGCACCACACCCATGTCATCCATCAACGCCTTCACCACAAGCATATCCAGCGTGGGGACACCCTCTGTGATACATACAATCAGCTTTATCCCGGCATTAGCGGCTTCGAGTATCCCATCCTTCGCAAATGGGGCTGGAACATAAATGACCGATGCGTCCGCACCGGTCTCAGCCACGGCATCAGAAACCGTGTCAAAAACTGGAAGACCCAGGTGAGTCTGACCACCTTTACCAGGCGTAATCCCTCCCACCAATTGAGTACCATAAGCAATGGCTTGCTCTGAATGGAGCGTCCCTTGGGAACCAGTAAACCCCTGACAAATGACTTTTGTCGATGAATTGATCAATATGCTCATGCGGCACCTCCAGCTGCTTTAACCACTTGCTCAACCGCATTCGTCAGACTAGTTGCTGCAATAATTTCGACGTCGCTATTCGCAAGCGTTTCAACGCCAACGGCAGCATTATTTCCCTCGAACCGAACGACGACCGGAACGTCAACGCCAACATCTTTAACTGCACCGATAATGCCATCGGCAATGATGTCGCAGCGAACGATTCCACCAAAGATATTGATGAGGACCGCCTTTACGGCTGGGTCAGATAGTATGATCTTAAAGGCCTCACTTACCGCCTCTTTAGTTGCGCCACCACCGACATCAAGAAAGTTAGCGGGTTGACCACCAGCGAGCTTGACAAGATCCATGGTTCCCATAGCAAGCCCAGCACCGTTGACCATGCAACCGATGTTGCCCTCAAGGGCCACGTAATTCAGGCCAAATTGCGCCGCATGCGCTTCACGCTCGTCCTCCTGACTTGGGTCATTCAGCGCAGCCATCTCTTTTTGCCTATAAAGCGCGTTGTTATCCAGCGAGACTTTGGCGTCTAAGCAATGGATATTCCCCTCGGTAGTCACCACCAATGGGTTAATTTCAATCAATGACAAGTCTCGTTCCTCAAACATCCTAGCCAGTCCAACGAAAACCTGTGCAAATTGGTTGACCTGGGGACCACTCAAACCTAACTTAAATGCAAGTTCTCTCCCTTGGTAAGCCTGACCACCCACGTGCGGGTCAATCGTTGCTTGGAGAATCAGT
>CAJXDD010000020.1:0-22455 GCA_913052075.1 uncultured Gammaproteobacteria bacterium | reverse complement strand
GCATGGCGGTTGCTCAAGCGCAACACGTGGTCAAGGAACTCGGAGAGATTCTTGAACGCAACGGGTGTGAAGTCTCGTACGCAATCCACCCGGTTGCCGGCAGAATGCCAGGCCACATGAACGTACTGCTTGCGGAAGCCGATGTGCCCTATGAGCAGCTCGTTGAAATGGATGACATCAATCCGCGCATCGAAAACGTAGATGTTGCGATTGTTATCGGCGCCAACGATGTGGTTAATCCCTCCGCTCGCGAGGATAGCGACAGCCCCATATATGGGATGCCCATCATCAACGTCGATCAGGCAAGGACCGTCTTCGTATTGAAACGTTCCATGGCCTCAGGTTTCTCAGGCGTAGACAATCCACTGTTTTTTGGCGAGAACACACGGATGCTATTTGGGGATGCGAAGGAAAGTATCTCTGGGGTCGTGAGCGAGTTCGGCAACTAGGCCAATCGACGTTCACCAGATCAACGATTTCCATTCGCGTGCCTACGGCCTGGACTGGTAAAGCGTTACCAGTCCAAGCGCCAGTTGGCTAACCGATCATATGATCTAGAGCACACGATTGACGTCGATTGGTGGGTCACCTTCACTGACCCACCAGGACGTCGCACGCTTAGTTTTCGCTAATTAAATCTAAGGTGATTAATGCGCCCGCCATGGGGAGGCCGAATGCCATCGTTACAGGCAAATAGAGCGACAGCGCCGTAATCATCGCTGCCGCATCCACCAATTCCATACCCCCTCTGACTTCATTCATTTTTGCTTGAGTTAATGCTTGTATTAGCGTTTTCTCCTAGATCAATGGTTATGAGGCCATAGGGCCCCAGCGAGCCAACTCGTCTGCTGATTGCAAAGGCCTTAGCTATGTTGATGCGTCCAGATCACGAGTTAAGCAATCCCAGTATTCTGTACTTACATCGAAAATTCGCGTGCTGAGCGGGCATCAACTCATGGGTTAAGCATCAAATCCCTGTGCGCCCAACTCACTCCACATCAGCTAACAGGCATGGCATGCTCAGCCCTCGCTCGAACGAATATGCACAACCAAGGAGTCACGCATGCAACGCCCAGAGACAGCACCTGAAGACGCGCTCGACGCCCTTCGTCAGCGCGCGGAGCGAGAAATCAATGAGGGCCTCCTTCCGGCCGCGCAGTTCGCAGTCGCGCAATCAGGTCAACTGGTCGCATTCGAGTCGTTGGGTGATTGCTCTGATGACACACTATTTCCCATATTTTCATGCACCAAAGCGATCACCTCGTCGCTCGCTTGGATGGCTCTAGCGGAGGGCAAATTCAAGTTAGACGACCTAGTATCGGTTTATATTTCCGAATTCGGGTCGAATGGCAAAGACGGCGTCACCATGCTTCACCTGCTCACGCATACCGCCGGATTCCCGAATGCACCTTATCGACCAACGGACTACTGGGATCCTGAAAAAAGGGCTAAACGCTATGAGCAGTGGCGTCTCGATTGGGAGCCCGGCACTCAGTTCACCTACCATCCGAGCTCTTCCATGTATGTCATAGCCGACGTTCTAGAAAGAGTCTGGGAGGATGATTTCGTATCGCTCATCAATCAGCGCATCGCAAAACCCCTGAACTTACCCGAGCTTCTGGTGGGGTGCCCGAGCCATTTACAGGATCGCGTCGCCGATATTGTTCACTGCGGGGCTGCCATGACTGCCAAAGAGTATGCAGCCTTGGGCCTAGAGATGCCCCCAATCACAGAAGTAACCGAGGATGCGCTGACGAAATTCAATGAACCAGAGACTCGCTCGGTGCCCATTCCGGGCGGTGGCGGCTATACCAGCGCAAAAACGCTAGCACTTTGGTACCAGGCGTTGATCGGTTACGGGCCAGAACCTCGCTGGCAAGGCTTGCCTTGGAATGAAGAAACCGTCCAACGGGCTCGAGAGATTCGCACCCATGGTCTTCGTGACCCTATTCAGGGGTATCCGGTGCTGCGGGGCCTCGGGATAGTAATCGCGGGGAAAGAAGATGCTCACCTAAGAGGGTTTGGTCATGGTGTCAGTGAAGGGGCCTTTGGGCACAATGGAGCGGGAGGACAAATTGCCTGGGTAGATCCAGAAACCGAGCTGAGCTTTGTTTACCTGACGAATGGCCATGATCGCCACACTATCAGGCAAGCCAGACGCGGTATCGCGTTATCGAGCCTTGCGGCCAACCTGGCATAACCCGCTTCGCCCTTTCGATTCAGTTGTCTCGAGTAAAGACGAGCTCGACGCCACAAAAAACCTGTGGCGCGGGTATCGTATCTACACCGCCTAGCCATCGCCATCTCGCAGCGCAAAGACCGCGTGGCGAGACACGAGCTTCAGACAGAAAACGGATGGTTTGGCCATCTTCAAGATCTAGCACCGGGGAGTCGCCATCAATCCTGCAAGGAACATCGAGCAGCGAGGCCCAGCGACCTGCTGTTGTCTCTGCTTCATTCACCTCGATTGAGACTGACTGCAAATCACCGACAAGGCGTGACCGATTCGCTTGCCAGTCTGGGCCCGCCCATAGCCAGGATTCCGGTGGGCGCATCTGATCAATCGATACAATGGCTCCACTTACGTCCTTGGGGTGAAGGTGAAAAGCACTCACTTCAGGACGCTCCGCTTCCCAGATTTTACGGATTCCCATCTCCTCAACTCGCTCCGAGACAGGCTCAATGTCACTAGCCTGAAATAACAGCATGTAACCGCAATCTCCGTTCTGTCGGGTTAGCATTCGCCCTGCCGCCGTGTCAGGCTGCGTGGGCGAGACGATCTCAAAAAAAGAATGACCAAGTGCGACAACAGAGTTCGCAAGTCCGAACTCGCCAACCCCGGGGTCGGTAAAATCACCGGGGGCATCGACCAGCGACATGAATGCGTTGCGGGAAGCCAAAAGATTGTCTGCCGCTACTGCGATCTGTCGTAACTTCATTGGTTTCTCCCTTGCTGTCTTGAAGCCAGCATACACTGTCTATTTAGCTATGACGCTGAAGAACCTTGCTGGCATGGCGTTGCGAAACCTTAACCCGTCTGCCTAAACTACGTGTTCGTTATTTTCAGGACTCCGAATATGTGGCATTCACCCTTGCTAGCGCTATCTCTTCTTGCCTCCTCACTCTTAGCAACCGAGGTCTTTGCTGAAACAGATGCTGGCACCACTGGTAAAATCAAAAGCGCCATTGCAGACGAAAGGCGTCCTGACGCAGATCGAGCTAGAGACAAAAATCGCAAGCCCCTGGAGACTCTGCAATTTTTGGGTCTTAGGGAGGACATGCGCGTTCTCGAACTCATGCCCGGTGGTGGATGGTATACGAGACTGCTCGCACCCGTTTTAAACGACAACGGCCAGCTTTACCTCTCGATTTTTGCGGAACGCGCCGCCAACGCCCTCGAAGGCCAGTCAGGATTTGAAAACATGAGCTTGATTCCCTTTGACCGGGCGAGGATTAGCCGCCCAGAGGGCTCGCGCCAGATGAACGTTCCTCCATTCAGTTTTGGGGTGAAAAAGCTGGACATGGTAGTCACCTTTAGGAATCAGCATAACTTCACGGCCGAGGGACGTAAAAATCTTAACCAGGCTGTGTTCGATTCGCTGAAAAAAGGCGGTCTCTACGGCGTGATCGACCACACAAGACGACACATGCAACCAGACCACAGCGAAGTTTGGCGACGCATCGACCCTGTACTGGTGATCAAGGAAATTCAAGAAGCCGGCTTCCAGCTGGTCGATTTCAGCACGCTTCACTACCGCCCCGATGATGAACTGCGATATGAGGTAGGTCGGGCAAGCGTCACCGGTAATACCGATCGTTTTACGCTGCTGTTTGTAAAACCCTAACGTCGCTCTCTTGTGGTCAGCCAATACAGACAAGTCGTAGTCACGCTGATAGAGGGGGCGTCGCTCAGTTTCAGGGATCTGTAATATGAGTCCGCCTGGCAGCGTAACCCTGGTTTGACTGGCGCCACTCGGACAAAAATGTTTCGGCGGCCACTTGGTGCTTTTCTGACCGGTTCACCATAGGCCAAGGGCGACAGGCCGCCGCCTCGAAGTTTTTTTAAACGTTTCTTTGTCTTCTCGCTAAAGGACCGCTAGTACCCTTGCAGCACGCCGTACCGATCTCGATGGTAGGCACTATTACCGAACGCGTGCTCACATACTCTAGATCGCTTCATGAAGAATCCAATCTCGTACTCGTCGGTCATGCCGATGCCGCCATGCATCTGAACGCCTTCACTGGATACTAGGTTATAGGTATCGTTGAGTCGAGTTTTCGTCAGACTCGCGAGCTCTGCAATCTCGTCAGACTGCTCATCCAGCGCTGAAAGGGCTTCGAGAACAACCGACTTGGACAGCTCTACCTCGCAGAACATTTGCGCAGCGCGGTGCTTAAGCGCCTGAAAAGACCCAATGGGCACACCAAACTGTTCTCGCACTTTAAGATACTCGACGGTGCGTTCGAAACACTCTTGCACGCCACCGAGCATCTCGGCCGAGAGAAGAATGCGGCCTACATCGAGTGCTCGCTCGAGGACCGCGCCGCCCTCTCCCGCCGCACCAAGCACCTCACCCTCAGCGCCGTTTAATTCAATATTGGCCGCATTTCGAGAGTCCGCCATGATGGTTCGGGTGACACTTACACCCGGGGCATCTCGGTCGATCAGTACCAACGTCACGCCATCACTGTCGCCTGCCGCGCCTGCCGAGCGAGCCGCAACAATCAATTTGTTGGCAACATGTCCATCTAACACAAACTTTTTAGAACCGGTGACCTTCGCGGCAGTACCTGAAACCTCTGCGGTTGCAGTAACGCCGAGTGGGTTGTGATGAGCACCCTCTTCTAGCGCTAATGCCAATAACAATTCTCCAGACGCCACCTGTGGCAACAACGAGGCTTTTTGGTCATCTGAACCACCCTCAATAATACAACTCGTTCCTAGGCATGCGGTCGCAAAGAGCGGCGAGGCAGTGAGTGTTCTACCACATTCTTCGAGCACCACACCCATTCCCGTGTAGCCAAACCCTAGCCCACCAAAGTCCTCAGGGATAATGATGCCTGCCCACCCCAGCTCGACCATTTGCTGCCAGGTTGCTTGATCAAAACCCAGGTCGCTCTTTTCGTCTCGGAGCTTACGTAGTTGTGTGATTGGCGTGTTACTCGTGCAAAAATCTTTCGCCGCATCCTTGAGCATGTTTTGCTCTTCGTTCAGCACCAATGCCATGTTCTTCTCCCTCTGAAACTTGTCCCGCTCTTCCGTAAACCGTTGATGTGCCTTGCACCATCGACCGGACCAACCGTTCGATTCGATCCTCTAATCAGATTGGGCGAACTTGCAACGACTCATCGCTGCCTTGCACCGATATCCTGACGTGGCTTAAGGCTCACGTAAGGATTCGAAACCCCCAATCCGGCATGCATTACACCTTGAATGAAGATCGTTGTCTATGCCTCTCACTCGCCAAATCAGGCATCTGGCAGGTCCAATACCCGCTTAGCAATGATATTCAACTGGACTTCCGATGTACCACCCGCAATGGTGCTGGCTTTTGACCGAAGCCAGGTGCGAGTAGTGGCGAGTTCATTACTAGCAAAGGCGTCCCCTTCCCATCCCAAAGACTGGGTGCCCATCAGTTTGAGCTGCAGTTCCATGCGGCGATTCCCCTGCTCTGAGCCGTAGTATTTGAAGAGAGAGGTCAAAAACGTCGGCGTACCCCCAGCTTGGCTTTCCTGGCTCGCTCTGCGTTGCGTCAGTTGGAACGCACGTTGTTCCATTTCGTTTTGCGTGATCTCTTGCCTCAAATCACTGTCTGCTATGCGCCCACCCTCGATGCCAAGGTGATCTTTCGCTAACTGAGGTAACGACCCGAAGTGATCATACCGCCCCCTAGCACCGCCCGACGCCAGCCCAGAAATCGAACTCCGTTCATGTTGCAGCAGCCGCTTTCCCACGGTCCACCCTCGGTTCAATTGACCAACCAGGTTGTTTTTCTCGCATCGGGCATCATCAAAGAACGTCTCGCAAAACGGTGATTGACCACTGATTAGACGAATGGGCTTGACCGAGACTCCAGGCTGATCCATGTCAATGAGGACAAAGCTGATCCCATCGTGCTTGCCCGCGCTTGGGTCGGTACGCACCAACGTGAATATCCAATCGGCATACTGGGCACCCGAGGTCCAAACCTTCTGTCCATTAACAAGATAGAAGTCGCCTTTATCCTCACAGCGAGTCTGCAAGGAGGCCAAATCAGACCCTGCTCCCGGTTCGCTATATCCTTGGCACCATCTGATCTCACCGCTCACGATCTTAGGAAGATGCTCTGCCTTCTGGGCCTCCGTGCCAAAGTCGAGCAATGTTGGCCCGATCATCGAAAACCCCATCCCTTGAATGGCAGGTTTCGCTCGAATGGCGAGCAGCTCCTCTTGAAGCACTCTGGCCTCGTCGACGGTCAATCCGCCACCCCCATACTCGGCTGGCCAAGTCGGAGCTGTCCATCCCTTCTTGGCCATAGCGTCTAACCACACCTTAGCCTCGGGGTTATCAAATCGTTGTCGTTTACCGCCACCGATAGTGTCATCCTCAGATGTCATTCCCCGCATTGAGTGCGGGCAATTGGATTCCAACCATCGCTTAGTGTCGGCACGAAAAGTGATCAGCGACATGACCTCGTCTCCATCAGTCCACAGGAGCAACCTAGCACCGGTCCTACAAAGTCGCCAGTCTAGCTGAGCGCAAGGATTCAAAGCATCGATCTCAATCGAAGCGCAATTCCGTTATCATGCTCTCCTTGTTAGAGGAGATTTGCGTGCATTTTGTGATGTATGGCGCTGGCGCTGTTGGAGGAGCCATTGGCGCGAGGCTCACCATCACGGGACATCCCGTCACCTTGATCGCACGCGGCAATCACGCGGAGGTCATCCGTAAGAAGGGGCTGCGGTATAGAGATCCAACGCGCGACCAGCTGCTCCAGATTCCGTGTGTTACTCACCCAGACCAGGTGAATTGGCAAGCCGATAGCGTCGTTATTGCCACTATGAAGGCCCAAGACAGTGCGGAAGCGTTAGAAACCCTCTACGCTACCGTAGGCGATCAATATCCTTTGTTTTGCGCTCAGAATGGCATTGCGAATGAGGCGCTCGCACAACGCTACTTCTCCCAAGTCCACGCAATGCTAGTGGTTCTTCCAGCGACTTATCTCACCGCGGGCGAGGTCATCCACTCCGCGACTACGCCCGGCGGGTTACTAGATGCTTGGGGCGTCAGTCCTGCATCGGAACAAGGCGTCACACGGCAAGTCACATCGGCCCTCACTGAGTCAGGATTCTCCAGCGAGTCAAGCCCACGTACCATGGCGCTGAAACATGCTAAGTTGCTACAGAACATTGGCAACGCTCTTGATCTCTTCCTTTCTGATCGTGAGCACAGTCGAGAGATTATGCGGTTGTTACGAACAGAGGCTCTGACCGTTTTTCAAGCTGCAGGACATGAATGTGCCTCTGTTGAGGAGTCAAGACCTCGGTTTAACCTTGTTAAACGAGGCGACGTCGAAGGCGCGCCTAGAGGCGGAAGTTCGACATGGCAAAGCCAGGCTCGAGGATTATCGAGCTTGGAAACGCCCTTCCTTAACGGTGAGATATGCCAATTAGCCCGCACGAACGGGTTAGCCGCGCCGATTAATGCTTTAGTGATGCAGTGGGCGTTCGAAAGTGGTCAGGAAGGAGCCGAGCAAAAGCTCGCCTCGGAGCAGGTACTCAAAGCCCTTCAAATGACGCAGAGCGAGCCTTAATCGACTCACGTGATCTGATGATCCTCTCCTTTTCTCTCTTTCTCTTTTCCTCTTTTCTTCCTACCCCCAGCCAGTGCTGAAGCACTAGCGAGGTAACCATCCTGGAGGTTGGGCGACTGTCAAACTCGAAATATCGGCGCAGAGGCAAATTAACCTGCCGCTAAAAATCAGGTAAGCGTCGATTCAGCATTAAGCGAGCCGCACGAATGGCTTCTCGCAGACTCGTTGGGTCCGCAATGCCTTTGCCGACCAGGTCAAACGCGGTGCCGTGATCTACCGACGTTCGTACAAAGGGAATACCGAGCGTTGCGGTCACGCTATGCTCGAAATCTTTCACTTTAATCGGGATATGCCCTTGATCGTGATAAAGCGCCAGCACTGCATCAAACTCGCCCGCGATGGCCCGATTAAAAATAGAGTCCGCTGGAAAGGGGCCTCTGACATCAGCGCGCCCCTCTCCCGATAGTGCTTCAATAGCGGGCCCAATCTCTTCGATTTCCTCCTGCCCAATCAGCCCTCCCTCACCACCGTGAGGATTGAGGGCCGCTACCGCAAGAATGGGCGACGAATACCCCCAGGCTTTCAGAGCGGATAGCGCTAACTTGGATTTCGAAACGATGATGTCTTTTTTAACATAGCGAACAGCCTCGGCGAGTGAGAGATGCGTCGATAAGTGAACGACTTTCAAGCCTCGCGTCATCAGCAATGTTGCTGTTAGTCGGGCACTGGTTAGTCGCGCTAGGATTTCTTGATGGCCAATATCTTGGACATATCCTGCCAATTGCACGGAAACTTTATTGATTGGGCAAGTGACGACCCCAGATAGCGAGCCACCCATGCACCCTTTCACTGCCGACTCGAAGTACTGAACTGAGGCTCGCCCCCCAGCCTCAGTCGCGTGCCCCAGTTGGATTTGCTCTGAATCGATCGAGCTTGGATCGTAGATCGCGAGGCTTGAAACGCTGCCCAATGCTTCTAGGGAGTTAACCTCGGACCAGATTGGAATGGGTAACCCGAGTTGTTCTGCTGTCTGCTCTAACCACGCTTTAGAGCCTATAATCACTAGTTCGTCTGTTTCACCTGGGATCGACGAGAGCGTTTTGAGCAACACCTCAGGACCAATGCCTGCCGGATCACCCATGGTCACGGCAAGGCGACTCATCACGCGAGCAACTCAATGATAGTGTCTGCAACCAGGTCTGGCGCCTGCATTGGAATAAAATGCGTCAGCTCCGGCAAATATTGATCAGTACCCATCGGCAAGCGCTCGGCCAGCTCCGGCCAGGTTGGCGAAGCACTAAAATCCATTGCTCCGCGCTCGCCAACCCGCTGCCGAGCACGCATGATCCGCACCGGCATGGTGAGCTCACTGAGCCGGTCGATCAATGACGCCTTTGAACTCCCCATATACACCGCAGCCTCCACACTCGGAGGACAAGCCAACTGTAGCCCGATGCCATCCTCAGCAGGAACGCTGCCCCACTCGCAATAATCTCTCAATACGTCTCCCTGCCAGAGCGCGTAGGACCCTTTACTTAGAAAGTTTTCGATCATTTGATCGACTGATTCAAAGTAATTTCTCCGCCTTGCGACTGGATGAAGACCGGATTCATCCACCCATTGGCTGTGCTCGTGCTCTGCCGAGGCATAAATATCGGGCGACATGATGACGGGATCGATGAGCAGCAACTGACTGAAATACTGCGGACGGACGAGCGCAGCCTGCATGATCGCATGCCCTCCCATCGAGTGACCGATAGCCAACGTGCGTTCAACCATGACCTGCGCAACAAAATCAGCTAAATCATCGCCAAACAGGTTCCAATCGAAGGGCCCATCTTTTGAACTTCGACCGTGTCCTCGAAGTTCAACAGCCACGGCATGCTGATCCAAGCGGTGTAAGACTTGGTCCCAGCAGCGAGCGTGAAAGCCTGTGGCATGCGCTAAGAGCAAACTCGTTTCACCCGCCTTGGGTTCCCCCCATTCAAACCAGCACAAGTCAGTCCCGTTGAAGGTCCCCCGGTACTCAATTGGCACTCTCTCACCCATACAGTCTCTCCTTCTTGAGCTACGCAGCGCGACGAGCCAAGCCCCTTATGTCGCCTAATTCGTCCTGCAAAACCATCGTTGAGTTTCGCTTAACAAGCAATAAATAGGCGCAGTGACCTTGGACTCTATACCCACTTGCGCTTGTTTCAGTGCTCGCTCTCTTAGTCCATCTCAAGCTGTTGCTCATTATTGCTTCTGGGCAATGAATCAAACCCGCCACTTCGAGGCATATGGCATAGGCCCTCTTCAGATTTCGGGGAAATCCCGTAAAGCATCTCCATGTCATCCGCTAACGCTGACTCTATCCTCTTCCTATGGATCTAGCACGCTATCGAACACAGACATCAGCCAACGCTTGAGTGCAGCTCAGGCAGACCTTGCCTCGCTCTCAATCCTCTATAGAGCAACACAATAAAGGTCATTGTGCCCGCTACGATCCACATCGTTTCTTGCGACCCCCTATAACCGGCAATAAAGCCCCAACATGCGGCACCAAGCGGCATACCGCCTAAATTCGCCAGCGAGTAGACAGCAAGTACTCTCGCTCGGTAGTCCGCGGGCGCAGCGCTCTGAATAATGCTGCGACTCATACTCATAGGAATGGTCCCGCACATTCCCCAGGCAAATATCGCGACTAAGAACCAAATGAACTCACTGGCGAGCGACCCAAACAAAAGGCATGCCGCCCCGACTACCAGACCGTGCAGCATGGCATTCATCGGCCGCTTAATTTCGGGTCTTGAGACCAGAATCAGAGTCATGGCCACAGTCCCTAGAACAAACGCGATAAAACATTGAGCAAGCTCTTCCGCCCCACTCGAGAACACATCCCTTGCCATCAAAGGGACCAAGACCGCGTAAGCGCCCCCATACATGAAACTCATTGAGAATACCAAGAGGATCACTGGGCGCATCACGAGTGATTCTCGGACGAGCTTCAAGCCGACCCAAAACCCAGTGTCTTGCTTTGCCTGCCGAGGGGCCTTTCGCTTCTCACCAGAGGCTCGGGAAAGCGGATATGAGACAAGAGCTCCCGAGGCAATGACGACAGCTTGCAGTTGCAACAATGATACGGCCCCTACCGAGTCAGCCATGCCTCCCGCTATAAATCCAATCAGTTGTCCACCGAAGCTAAGCCCCATCACCAACGTGACGGCTCGCTGCAGACCAGTTCCGGCAAGTTCACTCAGCATCCCGTCTCTAGCGGGCTGGACGAAGGCCGTGACTAGGCCAATGGAAAACCCGTATGCAATCAGGTGACCGTAGCTCAGACCGTCGTGAGCGATGACTACCGATAAAAGCAGCGGTGGTACCGCAGCCAGCAGGTGACATAACGATAAAATATTAGCCCGATTGAACCGGTCAGCGAAAATTCCACCCGTGATTATTAAGAGCATGATCGGTGCCTGCAAACTCATCTGCGCAAGGCCCAAACGCTCAGGCGTCTCCTGAAGCAAAACCACGACCAGCCAGGGGAACAGAACCGTTTGAATGCCCGTCGGGGCAACAAAACTCACGAGGCCTGCCAAATATAAGTAGCCTGCTCTGTGATTCATGCGCGATTCTCAAAGGGCTCCAAGGCGCTCACAATGACCTCAAGTACTCCAACATTACGATTGCACTTCACTGTTCGCGCTTGTTCCAATGTTGATCTGCGACAAACGATCTCTCTCGAAAACTTCCTACCACTTTCGAGAACGAGCAATCAAAAGTAGACACCACTAATTAGCATTATCTCGTTTGAACAGTTCCGTCTCGATATTCTTAAACGCCTTAAATTCCAGCGAATGCCCTGAAGGGTCTCGGAAGAACATGGTTGCTTGCTCCCCCGGCAACCCCTCAAACCGAATGTATGGCTCAATCACAAATGACACCTCCGCCTGCTTCAGCCGATTCCGAAGGGAGCGCCAATCCCTCAATTCGAGCACAATGCCAAAGTGAGGCACGGGAACTCCATAACCATCAACCGGGTTTTGAGGCGCCTCGATACGAAACCCTTTGACTTCATGGCAAACCAATTGATGACCAAACAAATTAAAGTCGATCCAGTGTGTTTCCTCACGGCCGCGCGTGCACCCCAAGGTACCCTCATAAAACTGAGCTGCCACCTGAAGATCATGAACCGGAATCGCAAGATGAAATGGCGTGAGCTGCATAGTCAATTCCCCAAAAGCTAATCAAGCAAAATGGTTTGGCAAGGGCGATGAGTCCACATTAAGAGATCAGCCCGTCAGACTTCGATAGACTTTGGACAGCTCGCTTGGCAACTGAGTCACATCCTGAATGACCATGTATTGCCTGTCGGGACACATCTGTCTTAAATAATCGTGACCGGATGGGTCAACCGTCAAACAAAAGCTTTGAATACCCAGTTTCTTTGCTTCTACGAGCGCCTTCGTTGTATCGTGAATTCCGTAGGTCTTGTCGTTTCTGTCATTCCCGTAATCATGATCCTGGGGATAACCATCGCTAATCATGATGAGGGCTTTTATTCGTGAATCGGTCTCCTGTAATTTCTGTGCTGCATGTCGGATTGCCGGCCCCATGCGGGTGCTGCGACAGGCTTTTATCCCTCCAATACGTGCCCGACTCTGCGAGTCCAGCGGCTCGGAAAACGATTTACACTGAAAGTATTCCACTTGGTCTCGACCGTAACCGCTGAATCCAGCCACCGCATAAGCATCGCCAAACGCTTCTAACGCCTCGCACATCTGTATGACGGCGTGTTTCTCTAGATCAATAATTCGGTCGCCCTCGGGTTCAACAAACACATAGTCATCGTCCCAGTCAAAATCGTGATACTCCGGCGCCTCGCCCTGGGATTCAGTATTGATTCGATCATCCGTTGACGCACTCATGTCGAGCAAAAAGAGGGTAGAAACATCGCGCCCTCTACGCTGAGATTGAATATAGATTTGTTCTGATGGTGTTTGTCCTAATTTTCGATCGATCACTGCATCGATCGCCCGCTCTAGATCTAGCCACTCGCCGTCAATCATCCCAGTTCGCTTAACCAATAACTCCGGTTTGAGCCGACTTAACTGCGCGCGAACGGCTGCCTGCAATTTAGCGTGGTCTCGAATAGAACTTTCGTAAAAGTTCAAATCCTCATCAGGATCCAAAATCTCAACGAGGCGACACCAGCGGCGCCGGTAGTCCATGATCTTGTAATCCCACTCGTCATAATACTGCTCTCTTATGCGATGAGCCTTCGCCGTATTTACTTTGCCAACTAGCCCACTCTCAGCCGCCGACTCCGTCTCCTCTTTTTCGATGATCTCTGGCGTCTCATCGAGCTCAGTCATAAATTGACCTTCACCCCCTGGGAGGTCGTGCTCGCTCATTGATTCAACATCAAGCTGGCTAGCGTCAACGGGTAGGCTAGATTCTATTCCTTGCTCGGATGCCGAGGCCTGATCCGGAATCTCCTCGTCAAAGATTGGCACTAGCGAACCCAATTCATCCGCAGCGACCTTGGTCCGCGGCACCTCTCGAAGCCATTCCACAAGCCCTTGCGCACGCTCGGACTCAACGAGCGGATAGAGCTGCCGCAATGCCGCAACCGAGTCCGTCCACGTTGTTTCTGCCGCGGAAAGTGGCCGCAGGATCTCGCTCAATGCGCGATCGATCTCGCCTTTAGCGAACTCAAGTTGCTCAAGCCTTACTTGATCATGACCAGAGAGCAGCAGTGCCAGCTCAAGGGCGGAAAGGAGCGCGCTATCCCGAGCGCGAACTTGCTGAGCCATTTGCATCAATGTGTTTGGCATCCATCCCCGAACACCATCGAGCTTGTGCTGCCAACACCAATCAACTCGATGACCCTCAATCAGAATGAGTAAATCAAGCGCAAGCTGCCGGTCAGCAAAGCTTGCTAGCAGGCTTTCGACTTCATTGAACGACCGTTCAAACCCAAACTGTTGCCAACCAACGCGCTGCAATATGGTGTGGAGGTAAATCCGCTCGTTACTTGCATGGTCCTCGGCGAGCGCGATCCACTCGGGCAGCAAAACCGTCCTCGGGTCGTTCTCCACCTCTGTCTTCGAGCTATCTCCCGATCGCTTCTGCGCACCCCATTGCTCGCCGGTCGAATGCAGCTGCCACGTCTCTCCGGACATCGCCTCTGCAAACAAACCGAACACACGACGCTTGTCGTCTAAGCGCACTAATCCTTGCAGGCTCTCGAGGAAATCGACGGACTCAGCGGATTCGAGGCTGAAATAAGCGATGCTCCGCTCTTCCCCTTCCAACGCAAGGGAGTGTCCATGAGCAAACCACGCGAGACAAAGCCTCTCGTCGAGTAGTGGCAGACGGTCCGCATGCTGCAACACGAGCTCTGCAGCCAACATGGATTCTGCGTTACCCGTCAGTGCTTTAAGCGTGTTTTGCGCAGCGGGTTCTAACGGCAGGCGAGAAAGCCCTGCCAGCACTCCGTCAAGGTCCTCACCGAGGGTAAGTAGATGATGGAGGCTTGCAAACCACTCCTCGTCCAACTGATTCGCCTCGAACCGATGCCGAAGCATCCAGTCCAGCATCGAGATCTTCGCCTGGGCTCGGTGGTCACCTAAACCATCGATGCGCTCCCACAGAGTCTCAGGCCCATCATGATCCAACAGCCGCTCTAGTAAATCTCGATTATTTTGGACGGCAATGAGCATCAGGTTCAGCCACGCGTCAAAGGCAGGCCCAGAAGCGGCAATGGCTCTCGCTGAAGACGCTCCAATGACCCGCACCAGCAATTGCGATGCGTAATTAAACGCACTCTGCGTGGCACAGGCGAGAGATAGCACTCGATCGACCCTTCCGGCGCTCGCTTCCTCAGTCAGTTGCAAGGGGAGTTCCCAAAAAGCTCGAACAGGCTCAAAACTCACACCTCCGAGCTGCGCTGAAGCCTCGCCCCAAGCGATCATTTGCTTGTATCCGAAGTGATCCGCTGACTGACGCAAAGCCTCTAGAAAAGCGCCTGCGGCCTCCCACCCGTGCCAACCACTAGCAAGCAGCTGTTCCACCACCGCCAGCAACTGGTCGCGCTCAACCGGCGCCAAAGGGCGTTGCTCGAGTAGGCGTTCGACTGCTCTGGCGGTCGGTTCGTGCTGCTTCGCCAGTCGCCCTATCGTGGCATCCAACATCTCCGCGTTACTCGGGGAAAATCGCTCGCACAACCTGACCGAGCGCCTGTTGCACATCTTGATCATCTGATACCGCGAGCACGACGGCGACGTCGCAGGAGCGCTGAGGGGAGAGGCCGCCCGCCATCAGTTGCCCCGCATAAATGAGTAAGCGTGTGCTTACCCCCTCATCGAAGCCGTGATCTGACAATTGACGGATTTTTGAACCTAACAGCGCCAGCCGTTCAGACATGACCGGCTCAACACCACTTTCGTAGGTAATGATCGATGCTTCATCTTCTAGGCTTGGATAATCAAACTCGATGGCAACAAACCGTTGGCGCGTGCTTGTTTTGAGGTCCTTCAGCAGATTCTGATACCCTGGGTTGTAGGAGATGACTAGAAGGAAGTCTGGATGCGCATCTAAGATCTCTCCCTTTTTCTCCACCGGTAAGATTCTCCGGTGATCGGTAAGGGAGTGAATCAAGACCGTCGAATCTTTTCGTGCCTCAACGATCTCATCTAGATAGCAAACACCACCCTCCTGAACCGCAGACAGTAACGGTCCGTCTTGCCAAACCGTCTCATCGCCTTGCAGGAGAAACCGGCCAACAAGATCAGTAGCCGACAAGTCCTCGTGACAGGCGACCGTTCGCAGCGGATATTCCAATCGTTGTTGCCGTTCTGATGCCTGCTCTCCTCGATATAGCGCGTGAGTCACGTGCTCGACAAACCGGGTCTTTCCGCAACCCGTCGGGCCTTTCAATAAGACGGGCAATCGCTGCTCATAAGCTGCAAAAAAAACATCAACTTCGTCAGCAACAGGCAGGTAGTAAGGGGCTTCCAGGAGTCTCGAAGATCCCGCTTCATAGTCCAACATTAGTGATTCTCCCAGACAGGCGCTCTACCCTCTAGGTAGGCTGCCACGCCTTCTTTGTAGTCGCGTGTTCGACTCATGGTACTAATCCGCTGTTCGCTAAAGTGTACGCTGGAAGCGACATCTCGGTGCCAATCCAGATAAAGCTGGTACTTGGTCACTGCCAGCGCGGAAGGCGCATTCGCTCGCACCATGTGCTTTGCATAGTTCAGCACTTCGGGCATTAGCGTTTCTGGTGTAAAAAGCCCATTTAGCATCCCAAACGCCATCGCCTCATCAGTCGAGAACTTTCGGCTCGAAAGCAGCAAGTCGTTAGCCCGAGTACTACCAATGGTTCGAGGCAAAATCCAAGACAGCCCGTATTCAGCAGGAAAATTCAGCTTGCCGTGGGCGCTAGAGCAATTAACGCCAGCTACAGCGAATCGAAGATCGGCAAACATAGCTATTGCGAGCCCAACCCCGGCAGCGGGTCCGTTGATCGCTGCGATGATTGGTTTCGGTACTCCGAACTGATAGGCAAAGCTTGCATCGAACTCTGGGCGCACTCCATATCCAGGCATGGCCATCACCGAAGGGGTCCCAGGGTCATAGCCACCTTGTTCGACATGATGATTTAGTGCTGCCCGATCGGCGCCTACACAAAACGAACGCCCTCGGCCAGTCACCACAATGGCACCGACCGCATCGTTATCAGCGAGAGACGCTAGCGCAAACCGATACTCAGCATGCATTCGGCCCGTCCAGGCATTATTCCGCTCTGGACGGTTGAGTGTCAGTATGCCCACCTCCTCATCGTAAGTCAGCGTTATGGTTTTAAGTTCCATCAACTGAGTCCTCTATGGCCTTTCCGAGCTTCCCCTGACTACCCGAAAAGAAGTGATCAGCGCCTGTGACGAGCCGGACCGTCGCCTCGGGCAGGTGATCCTTTATTTGATCAACACTGGAGTAAGGGTCTCTGTCCCCTACAACTGCGTGGATAGGTTGGGCAGGTGATGCCAATCGGTCGTTCAGTAGTCCTAGTGCTGGAGCGATCAAGATCGCCCGAGCGGTCGCGCCAAAGCCAGCTAATGAAAGTGTAAGCAGCGCACCCCCGTACGAATAACCAACGCCCCAGGTTATCTCGTAACCGTCATCACTCAGGTGCTCAACTACTGCCAGCACATGATCCCTTTCTGACAAATCGCCCGATGACCGCCCCTCGGATGCGCCTACGCCGGGTAGGTTAAACGCGCAAACACTCAGCCCTCTCTCGAGAAATACCGATCGAGCGACACTCAACACCCCATCATGCATCGACCCGCCGTAGAGGGGATGCGGATGTAGCAGTAATGCGATCTCCGGTTTCGTGGCCTCGTTACTGTCATAAGGGGACCAGATACACCCCTCGAGCTTAATGCCGCCCGAGGCTACGAAAATATCCTTCTCTGTACTCATCGACTAACCACCCATCGACTAAATTCCGCGGGACTTGCTGTCCTGTATCGTATCTTGTTGACGGACCGCTCTCGCCATCGCTAGGCCACCCAAGGACCCTGCCCTGCCGGTACCGGCCTCATCTTTCTTTATACTGTACCATTGCATGCATTGATTATTGGAATAGCTCATCCGATGCGACTATTTCTATCTGGCCGGTATCTCAAGTGGTTTGTAATTGTCGAATTGCTGGGCCTCATGATCTTGGGCGTGACGACTGGATTTCTCGGGTTCATTGCGGAAATGACATTGTCCGCTATGCTCGGTTACGGTCTGATCAAGCGTTCAGGCAAAACTCTAAAGGCTAGCCAGCAGCAATTTAGTCAACTCAACCAACTGGACCTTCGCGCGATTCCTCGCCACATCGCCATGGTGGTCAGCGGGTTTCTATTAATCCTGCCCGGCCTTTTGACCGATGCTTCGGGCGTGCTTATCGCCCTCATCGGTCTCTCGGCGTCACTCAAGCAGCGTAACAACCGACGTACTCAACCGAATCAGGGAAGCGCCATCATCGAGGGCGAGTTTGAATCCAGTTCGGACTCGGAGGTGAGTGCAGAGCTGAAGGCTAATCAGCTGCCACCTGGTTCAAAGCCCAAGCACTGATTTCGCAATAATGTCGTGCTGGATCTCGCTGGTCCCGCCGGCCAACGTAAACCCTCGGTGATGGTACCGCCCGCTGGCAATCATATCGATTGAATCATCGGAGACCGAAGATGACTCGTTACGTCTGAAACGGTTTTCAGGCAGCGCGTATTCACCAATGAGTTCCATCAGCAACTCGTCAAACGCTTGGACAAGCTGACTCCCTTGTAGTTTGAGCATAGACGGCTCAGCGCCTACTACCCCACCCTGATCAAACCTAGAGAGCAGTCTGAGGGCCGAGGCCTCGAGCCCCTCTAAACGAATACGCGTCTTGGATAATCGCAGCATCCAGTCCTCCGAGTCATTGATTCCAATCGGCGGCGCTTTAAGCAAATCCAGCAACCGTTGGCAAATGCGAAGATTCTCACCAACTCGTGAGACGAGTAACCGCTCATCACCCAGCAGGCTTTTCGCCACTGACCATCCTTTATTTTCTCCTCCAAGGCAGTTTTCTCTAGGGACAATGGCGTTTTCGAAAAAGACCTGATTCCACAGCCGTACACCGTTGAAGGCAAGCAGAGGCTTCACCTCAACGCCCGACTGATTCATATCCATCAACAAGAAGGTGATCCCTAACTGCTTCTTAGCATCAGGATCGGTTCTCACCAACAAAAAAATGTGATCAGCCCACTCAGCACGCGAGGTCCAGATCTTTGATCCATTCACAACATACTGATCGCCTTGCAGTACGGCTCGAGTGTTAACCGACGCTAGATCGGATCCAGCGCCTGGCTCTGAGTAACCCTGACACCAATTGATATCCTGATTCAAAATCTTTGGCAGGTAAAATGCTTTTTGCGCCTCACTGCCATACTTGATGATGGCGGGTCCGACCATGTTGAAACCGAAGCCCTCGGTCTGTGGCGCGTGATGCAAACGCATGGTTTGATCAAAAAGATGGCGTCGAACCATGTTCCATCCGGTGCCCCCGTACTCGACCGGCCAGTTTGGCGCTGCCCAGCCCTGTCGATTGAGCGCTCTAGTCCAGTCATCCTGCTCGGACTTCGCCACAGGCTCGCTGTACTTCACCTTTTTCGCAAGACAGGGGTCTAAATGGTCTCTCAGGAAGCACTGGACTTCCTCGACAAACAGAGCATCAGCTTCGCTCAATTGATAACGCATGTTTTCCTCACAGCCCCTTTACCTATTGCACCACCTGTTGCACCACCTGTTGCAACATTATTGTCTCAAAGGACTGCGAGATCATACGAGTCATTCATTTGAGAAGACAAGTAAGGTCATGCGCCAAAGCTTACATCGCTGTCCAAAGCAAGCGTTTGCGTTACCGTTTGGCGGACGAGGCGTTCTGATTGTTGTGTATGGATCTGCTACGCTTCTGCTTCTCGCACAGTCACTTCAATGTATCTGGCCCGAGCTTTTCACTGTCTCTAATCAATGCCTGTGCTCATTGCCTGTGTCGCTACCGGACGCGCTGCCAGGGCACTCTTTCGAAATCATCGGATGAACAGCTGCGGACAGCGACATCCAGCTACCGCTATGTCTCTGATATTTCCTTTTTCAAACAGCAGCGCTGGCAAACAGCAACGCAGTTATATCGAGCGCCGACACGAACCTGCACTATGCAAGCCCAGTGGCAGCGCGAACGCCGCCCCTATTATTATGACGGTCGCTCGTGCTTCGGTCAGCCAACATAACTCTACCCACCTAAAATTGCGTGACTACTAGGAGAAAGGTATGGTTAGAGCGTCCTGATGCACCAGATCCCCTCGCTAACGCCGAGAATGATATTGCCCTCTCTGGACGCATCGCTTTTCCGTATTTGTGTTTGGTTTATGTCTAATCTGCTGCGAATCATGCCCTACATCCGGCGCCACGCTTGGGCTTTCTGGGGCGGCATGGTGGGGTTACTCGCAGCTAGAATCTTCGAAGCCCTCATTCCTTACTACCTGAAAATCGGCATCGACACCCTCGCCGAACGTCGGATGGACGCTGGCACATCCACGCAACAACAAGTTGAGGTAGCCCTTTCATCACTCCAAACGCCGGTCATGATGATTGTTGTCTGCGTACTGGCGCAGCTCACCATCACCGTGATTAGTCGCATTCTCATACGGCAGGTCGGGGTCCGAACCGCATTCTCGCTTCGAAACAGACTCTTTGATCATCTCCAGCGGCAAGGCCCGATCTTTTACACCCAATATGCGGTGGGCGACCTGATGGCGCGGGCCATCAACGACATCATGCGCATCAGAGAATTTGTAGCGGGCACGATACGCACAACCATGGTGCTCTTCTTTACCGCCGTTGTGGGCCTTTCCTTCATGGCATCGCTCTCTTGGCAGCTGACCCTTGCGATCCTCATACCTTTGCCACTCATTACTTGGGTGGCGCATCGTTACGCTGGTGTGATTTATGCGCATTCACAACGGACCCAAGAGGGCTTCGCTGAGCTCTCGAGCTTCGTTCAAGAAAACTTAAATGGCATCCGCACGGTTCAAGCGATGGCCCAGGAGGACCGCGAAATAGACCGCTTCGAGAAGAGTAACGCGCAATTTACAGAGGATAATCAGGCGCTCTTCCAGGCGAGCTCCGCACTTGGGGCCTTGATGCCAATGCTTGCTGGTCTCTCGACGGTGATCTTAATTGGTTACGGCGCTCACTTACTTAATTCAGGCAGCCTCACCCTTGGCACCTTTGCCGCATTCTTCTCCTACCTCGCCCTGTTGCTCTGGCCTATCAGAGAGGCTGGATCCATCGTGACTCAATGGCAGCGCGGTGCGAGCGGCGCTGATCGATTGTTTGAAGTCCTGGACGTCACCCCTGAAATTCGAGATCAGGGCAAGACCGCTCGCCCCATTCCTCAAGGCGCGATCTCATTTAACAACGTGAGTTTCCAGTACGAGGAGAAGCCTCACCCAGCGCTTGACCAAATCAACGTCGAGATGAGACCGGGCGAGACAACAGCGATTATAGGCCCTGTTGGGAGCGGCAAATCCACGCTACTGAGACTTTTGGTAAGGCTGCTTGCGCCAAGTCAGGGACAGATCTTGATTGATGGTGTTCCCATCGAAGAATTTCCCCTGGCATATCTGCGCAAGCAAGTCTGCATGGTGCTACAAGACCCCTTTTTGTTCGCCGATAGCTTGGCCGAGAATATCTCGTACGATGACCCTGAACGTTCACTTGAGGATATTAGACAGAGCGCCGCACTTGCCGCACTTGAATCTACGCTAAACGACTTTCCTAATGGACTAAACACCTTAATCGGTGAACGAGGCGTGACGCTCTCAGGCGGTCAAAAGCAACGGGCGGCGCTGGCTAGAGGCCTTATCCGAATGGCCCCTATATTGATCCTGGATGACTGTTTCTCAGCGGTTGATACGGAGACAGAAGAAAAAATCCTCCGCGGATTAGCCCTGCATCGCGCAAGCGCTACCACGATCATCGTATCCAACCGAATTTCTACAGTCCGACACGCGGATCAAATTCTTTTCCTCCTCGAGGGGAGCGTTGAAGAGTCTGGAACGCACACATCCTTGATAGAGGCGAAGGGCCGCTACTTCGAACTGGCCCAGCAACAAAACGCCCTAGCCAGCCAGCAAAATGATCGAGGCAACGCCTTGATGCCGCTAGACGATTTATCTGAGGGTGCTTTAGACAACGCGCGAGATGGATTAGAGAAACCCGCGAGCGGAGCACACGATGAGTCTTGATCGCACCGCGGACGGCACTGTCAGGTCATCTACCGGACCTGAGGTAACCGAGCGCGCCCCGCTAGATCACAGCATATTTGAAGCGGACATTCATGGCCAAGCCATGAACTTGCGCTATCTTGGAAGAATCCTAAGTTGGGCGAAACCCCATCGGCGCATTGGCCTTTTGTCCATCGCCCTCGTTCTAGTTGCAGCAACGCTCACCGTGTTGCTGCCCGTATTAATCGGGCGAGTGGTCATCGACGACATTTTATTTAAGAGCACCGACACGATTGCGCCTGATTTTGGTCTCACCGAACTGACGAGCTGGCTCACAAACTTGCTGGGTGTAGCACCCATCGTTGCGGCATGTGTCCTATTCATGATCATGACCATAGCCTGTCACGGTTTTTACCATGCCCATCGAGTGCTGCTATCGAGAACGGTACTAAACGCACTGCGCGACTTACGCAGAGATCTATTCACTCATATGGAGCGTCGGCCCGCGTCTTTCTACGATAAGGTCGCGGTGGGCCGAGTGATGACCCGCATCACTAACGACATCCAAGCGCTATTTGATCTATTGATGGGGGTTGGCATGCTGGCTGGTGAGTTTGTCCCGTTTTTTCTAGCCCTGGTCATCATGTTTTCCATCGACCCGACCTTAACACTGTGGCTCTTGATCGCAGTTCCAGTATTTGCAGTCATCACCCTTGTATTTAGGCGCGCGACGAGGCGGGTTTATCGCAACATTCGGTCTAGCGTCTCCCAATTGAATCAGTATCTCCAGGAAAACCTGTCTGGCATACAAATTGTCCAGCTATCCAATCGTGAGGCTCGCAATCAGGCGACGTACGAAACCA
>CAJXDD010000019.1:0-23334 GCA_913052075.1 uncultured Gammaproteobacteria bacterium | reverse complement strand
CCGTCGGAGATAAGCCCGCCCTGCTGTCGCATGATGAAGTAGTCACGTTGTTTCACGAATTTGGGCATGGGCTGCACCATATGTTGACTAAAGTGACGTGTGCTGGCGTCTCTGGAATCAATGGTGTCGAGTGGGACGCTGTTGAATTACCAAGCCAGTTTCTTGAGAACTGGTGTTGGGAGCGAGAAGCGATCCCCATGATTTCGGCTCACATCGATAGTCAGGAGCCATTGCCTGATGTCATGTTAAATCGCCTGCTTGCCGCCAAGAACTTTCAGGCAGGCATGCAGATGGTCAGGCAGCTGGAGTTTTCGTTGTTTGACTTCCGTTTACATCATGAGGCGCACAATGATCTGGGCATTCAGGGAGTGTTAGATGAGGTTCGAAACCAGGTGGCCGTTGTTGAGGCGCCCCCATTCAACCGTTTCCAGCATAGTTTTGGTCATATTTTTAGTTCGTTCATAGGTTATGCCGCGGGCTACTACAGTTATAAATGGGCAGAGGTATTGTCTGCCGATGCGTTTTCGGCGTTCGAGTCGACCAATCCATTCGATCGCCAAGTGGGCGATCGCTTTGTTTCTTCTATCTTGGAGCGTGGCGGTAGCGAAGATGCAATGTCGCTCTTTGTTGGATTTATGGGCCGCGAGCCCCAGGTAGACGCGCTCTTAAGACAGGAGGGTATCGCGAGATGAACCAAAAGCGGTTTATCTCTGGGGCAACGTGTCCGAATTGCGGAGCTTTGGACGCGCTTTTTATATACGCGCATGATGAAAGAGATCATGTGCAGTGCGCGGACTGCGATTACTCCCAGCATCGCCCTGAGTTAGAACCAACAACCGGAAACCAGATTGCCTCATCAAACCAAGAATCAGGGACTGCCGGAGTATTTTGGCGCCAGGCTGTTTATCCAGCCAAGGGTCCGAAACAAGGATAACTTCCAGCTGTCAGAAACTAGATCCCGGCTGATACCTGTCTTTTCACCTGTCGTACAAGTGCATGTTAATGGACGCTCAAATTCGGTTTACGTAGTGCTCAGTGGAGTGACGTGTCAAGCAGAGATGTTAGAGGCAAATCTACTGCCCACTACTCCCAACCAAACATTGGGCTCGTTACGAGCGCTCAGTTCATTTGTTGTTCTGCTTTGAACGGCAAGGCAACTGCAATAGAACATTCGGCTATTCTGGCTGGCTAAACCGAAGTTTTTCTTTGCCATTCATTGCTAGAGAATGTGAGTGGCGGAAATCTTTCTTGGCAATCGATCAGAATTTTTGTGTTGGCGGGAGACCAACGTTGCGTTTTTAGATCGCCTCGAGTCCGGCCATATGGCGGCGGCGACTAATGCCAATAAACCAAGTGATGGTCGCTAATAAAGCCGGTCGATGCTGGATTCGAGGGGTGCAATCGCCAATCAAAACGGCCATAATACGCGCCGCTATAGGCACCCCCGTTGATTGCCAATATCAAGCGGATTTCGACTAGTAGCAAGCGGCAGATATCTACCGCGAAAAGCCTAGCAGAGGCTTTACAGTTAGTTTTTCTGGAGCATGATCCATGACACAAGGAAAGAGCCAAGAATCCCGCTCAGGGTGGGGTTTGCGAGCTGTCCAATGGGCACTGGCAAGCGCATTCTTGCTTAGTAGTTATAACGTTCAGGCCGATTGGTCGGCTTTAAACATGACCAAGGGCGTCACGGAGATTAGTGAGAAGGTCTACGACTTACATATGCTGATCTTTGTCATTTGCGTCCTGATTGGAATCGTCGTATTCGGCGTCATGATTTGGTCTATGCTCATGCATAGAAAGTCAGTCGGTGCCGTCCCTGCGAAATTCTCCCACAACACCAAACTAGAGTATTTGTGGACAGTGATTCCCATTTTGATTTTGCTTGGGATGGCAGTGCCTGCAACCAGCACGTTGCGAGATATGTACGATGCTTCTGAAGCAGATATTGACATCGAAGTTCGTGGGTATCAGTGGAAGTGGCAATACACCTACTTGAATGATGATCCAGCGCAAGAAATCAAGTTTATGAGCGCACTTGCGACCCCGCAAGACGAGATTTACAACAGGGCGAATAAGCGTGAGCACTACCTTGGGGATGTAGACAACCCGCTGGTGATTCCTGTCGATAAGCGCGTACGGTTTCTTGTTACCTCAAACGACGTGATTCATTCCTGGTGGGTGCCAGATTTCGCAGTCAAAAAAGATGCTATTCCCGGATTCGTTCATGAGGCTTGGGCCGTCGTAAAGGAGCCAGGAGTTTATCGAGGAAAATGCACGGAATTGTGTGGTAAGGACCATGGCTTTATGCCCATCGTCGTTCAGGCAGTTGAACAAGATGAGTACGATGATTGGGTTGCGATGAAGCAAGAAGAAGCGCTTCAAGTCTACGAGACTGTAGGTAAAACCTGGACGATGGCTGAATTAATGGAAACGGGCGAAAAGGTTTACCAGCAGAATTGCCTGTCCTGCCACCAGGCCAATGGCCAGGGTATTCCCCCAGCATTCCCATCATTAGTGGGCCAGGGGCTCTCGATTGGCCCCATCGGTGAGCACATTGATATCGTAATAAATGGTAAGGCAGGTTCAGCTATGCAGGCATTTGCTTCGCAGTTAAACCCTGCCGAAATTGCCGCCGTCGTAACGTATGAACGTAATGCTTGGGGCAATAATGTGGGCGACATGGCGCAGCCCAGGGAAGTGAATGCGCTGATTACAGGTGAAGAGTAGGAGTAACAGATGAGCGCAGTAATCGAAAATCACCACGATGATCACCACCATGGTCCCGACAAGGGCATTATGCGGTGGGTTCTAACAACGAACCATAAGGATATTGGTTCGCTGTATCTTTGGTTTAGTTTTGCAATGTTTTTGGTGGGTGGTTGTATGGCCCTGGTGATCAGGGCGGAGTTATTTCAGCCTGGATTGCAATTAGTCGCGCCAGAATTTTTCAATCAAATGACCACCATGCACGGCCTTATTATGGTCTTTGGTGCGGTAATGCCTGCTTTTGTAGGGCTTGCAAATTGGCTGGTTCCTATGATGATTGGCGCGCCCGATATGGCATTGCCAAGGATGAATAATTACAGTTTCTGGATCCTACCGTTTGCGTTTGGGATGCTTATTAGCACGTTGTTCATGGAGGGCGGTGCGCCAAACTTTGGATGGACATTCTATGCTCCGCTTTCAACCGAATATGCCCCCCCATCTGTGACGTACTTCATCTTCGCCGTTCACCTGATGGGTATCTCATCTATTATGGGTTCCATTAACGTGATCGTTACCATTTTGAACATGCGCGCACCTGGTATGCGTTTGATGGATATGCCGCTGTTTGTTTGGACCTGGTTAATTACTGCGTACCTATTGATTGCGGTGATGCCGGTACTAGCAGGCGTCGTGACCATGATGTTGATGGACATTCACTTTGGCACCGCGTTCTTTAGTGCCGCAGGCGGCGGAGACCCGGTGCTTTTCCAGCACGTGTTCTGGTTCTTTGGGCACCCAGAAGTCTACATTATGATATTGCCGGCCTTTGGTATCGTGTCAGCTATCATCCCTACCTTTGCACGTAAGAAGTTGTTTGGTTACGACTCCATGGTCTACGCTACGGCTTCGATTGCTTTCTTGTCTTTCATCGTATGGGCGCACCACATGTTCACGGTTGGTATGCCAATCGCGGGTGAGCTTTACTTTATGTATGCAACCATGCTGATTGCCGTCCCTACAGGTGTGAAGGTGTTTAACTGGATTGCAACGATGTGGAGAGGGTCGATGACGTTCGAGACGCCGATGTTATTTGCGATAGCGTTCGTTATCCTGTTCACGATTGGCGGGTTCTCAGGCTTAATGTTGTCGATAGTGCCTGCAGACTTCCAGTACCATGATACCTACTTCGTGGTGGCGCACTTCCACTATGTTCTTGTACCCGGATCCATCTTCTCGATTATGGCGGCGGCTTACTATTGGTTGCCAAAGTGGACGGGCAATATGTACGACGAGACATTGGGCAAAACGCACTTCTGGCTATCATTTGTTGGGGTCAATGTTACTTTCTTCCCACAACATTTCATCGGTCTGGCAGGTATGCCGCGCCGCTACCCAGACTATGCCCTACAGTTTGCTGATTGGAATATGGTGTCAAGTGTGGGCGCCTACATCTTCGGTTTCAGCCAGCTCTTGTTCCTCTTTATTGTCATCAAGACGATTCGAGGCGGGAAGAAGGCAACCGACGAAGTGTGGGACGGTGCAGAAGGTCTTGAGTGGACAATACCCTCACCCGCGCCTTATCACACCTTCTCAACGCCTCCTGCTTTACCTGCTCGAGCGCACTAAGCGCAGTCAGTAGCAAGATAGGCCGCATGACAATGAAAGAAGCCACGACATTCGCTACAGCAAAGCTTTTGGCTGTTGCTGTAGCCATGTTTGCGTTCGGGTTCGCGTTGGTTCCGCTGTACGAGATCTACTGTCAAGTCACTGGTGCCAACGGCAAGACCGGTGATCAATACCAGGCAACCGAACAGTTGGTCATTGATGAAAGTCGAGAAGTAACCGTCCAATTTTTAGCGAACAACAACGCTAATATGCCTTGGCAGTTTCGCCCATCAGTTCGAACAATGAAGGTTGTGCCTGGAAAAATGTACGAAACCACATTTTTCGCTGGTAACATCACGCGCGATTCGATGGTTGGGCAGGCAGTGCCAAGCGTCGCGCCGTTTCATGCTGCGGAGTATTTCCACAAAACAGAATGCTTCTGCTTTGAGCAGCAAGAATTGGCTGGAGGCGACCAAATCGATATGCCTCTGCGGTTTATCGTCGATCCGCAATTGCCAGAAACGGTGAAAACCTTAACACTGTCATACACATTGTTTGACGTTACAGAGGCGGTGCGCGCAAGCGTTGCTGCTGAATAAGCAAAGGAATAGAGAGAACCATTATGTCCTCTGATACTACCTACGAAACGTATTACGTGCCCCACAATAGCGCATTGCCGTTTTTCGCATCTCTCGGGATTTTCCTGACCGTTTTTGGGGCCGGCAACATCATGAACGAAATGTCGTCAGGAACGGAGAGCAGTTTCGGCGAGATTGTCTTCATGATGGGTGGCTTGGTAATGGCAACAACGCTATTTTTCTGGTTCTCAAAGGTTATCGAAGAAAATCACGCCAAGCTTTACAGCCAACAGCTGGATCGATCTTTTGTTTGGGGAATGAGCTGGTTTATTTTTTCAGAGGTGATGTTTTTTGCCGCGTTCTTCGGAGCTTTGTTTTACGTGAGATTCTGGCTCGTGGGCTGGATTGGTGGTGAAGGTGAGCGAGGCCCGAGTGATATGCTTTGGCCAGATTACGTTCCAGAATGGCCGCTGCTGTCTAATCCGGACAACGCCCGATTTTCTGGTCCAGAGGGCGTTATTGGTTGGAACGGGCTGCCGCTTATTAACACCATCCTCTTGCTTTTATCCAGTGTCACGGTCACGTTTGCCCATCATGCTATCAATGACGGTAATCGATCCAAGATCATCAATTGGTTAATTGTCACTGTTCTTTTAGGCGTAGCGTTTCTTTTTTGTCAGGCTTATGAGTACTACGAAGCCTATGCGCACTACGGTTTGACGCTTGATTCGGGCATCTTCGGTTCGACGTTCTTTATGTTGACAGGATTCCACGGCGCTCACGTAACAATTGGCACCATTATGCTACTCGTAATGCTTGGTAGAGCCATAAAGGACCATTTCACAGCGACTGACTGCTTTGGATTCGAAGCGGCTGCTTGGTATTGGCACTTTGTTGACGTGGTCTGGGTGTTGCTCTTTATCTTCGTCTATATTCTGGGAACCTAATCGAGTTTAGTGATTCTACGAGCATCCAAAACGTGCGCGTGGTGCGAACAATTCATCTGCTAGTTGACTGCCCTTGCCTCAAGCAACCGCTAAGTTGTGGATTTAAGTAAACTGGGGAACGAGGCTTGTATTCCACGGGCGTAAAGCGTGCAACTCACGCTCTCTGTCGCCGGCGGGTAACGTTTCCTATAGAAATTTGTCGGGATATGATCCACCTAAATCAAGTGCAAATGGATCGCTTCTTGAGTCAACTTGCGAGTTGACTGCTACAGCCAAGGAGCAGAGAGACCCAGCTGACCTGTACTCATCCCGAATACGACGGCACCAATGGTGACGGCGCCCAAAGCAACCCTGATCGTTAGGTATTTCGCTGTTCTTGTTCCCTCACTGTTGCCCATATCGACCATCATGGCCCGATAAGCTAATGCCAACACAACGATGTTAGCGAGTAAGAGTAAACAGATAATCACTTTCAACAGCATGGGGCACCTTTTTGTGCAGTCGCCAATTATACGCACAGCTGCGTAATCTGATCGAATGCAGATTGAGTTAAATTAGACCCACCATGAATCAGCTATTTTCCATCCTAAACTTAAGGCTTTTTTTGTTTACGGGCTTTTTCCTGTTCGTATTCATTCGGTTGGGATTCTGGCAATTGGACCGCGCCGAAGAAAAAGAAACGCAGCTTATTGAACAGGCCGCGACTGAGGCCGCGCCGCCCGTTTCTCTCTACACCGCATCCCGGGAAAAAGCACGCTTGTCTGGACAATCGATCGAAGACCGAGGGCTTTTCCTTGAAGAGGTTGTGTTTCTCAGAGACAACGTGATTTTTGAGGGCACAGTTGGATTTGAGGTTATGAGGCCTTTTCGTTCTGAGACTGGTGAGATGGCCTTGGTAAATTTCGGATTTGTGCCTGGGGGTATTGATCGCTCAGTCTTGCCTGTGGTGCCTGCGCTGACCAAGATTAATGACCTCGCTGGACGAGCTTACATCGGCGAGTGGGCGAACGACGCAGGTATCGAACTTTATACTGGCTGGCCAAGAATAACGCCGACCCAATCACCGCTTGCCAACGGAAACATCGCGCAGCTTCCGCTCCTTCCATTTATCGTCCGTTTAGATTCCAGCCACCCCGATGCGCTCCCAAGGTTTTGGCCTTTAACGGTGACGAGCCCAGATAAACACAGAGGCTACGCGCTTCAGTGGTTCTTAATGGCGGTGGCTCTACTGACATTATTTCTCGTATTTACATGGACGCAGCATAAAGAGCAGCCGGACGGCTAGCTTGCCCCTGCGCCCTAGGAGGCGGATAGACATGAACGATTCAACGCAAGATAACTCACGTAAAAAGCTGCTTCTGCTAGCGGGTATAGCATTTATACCGCTATTCATTGCATATGGAATGTTTTTTTTCGCGCCTGGCCTAGCTCCTTCAGACACGAAAAACAATGGCCAGCTGATTCAGCCGCCCCTTGAGGCCGTCGCCTTGGAGACGCCCACTAGGCAGTGGAGCATTCTAGTGCTCACTGCTAATGACTGTGACGCTTTGTGTGAAAACAGGCTTTACCTTACGAGGCAAATTCATACCGCGCTGGGCAAAGATTCTGAACGTGTTATCCGCCGCTGGGTCCGTCCCACTCCGGTTAGCCCGGATGTCTGGGAAACTCTTGGTCCCGAGCATCCAGGCTTAGAGCCCTGGGTTTCAGCTGATCTAGAAACGATGCTCGAAACCTATTCAAACACAAAGTTCCCAGAAATAGAGGTTGCCGTTTTCCTGGCTGATCCTTTGGGAAACATCATGATGGCTTTTCCAGATGATAAGGTGGGCAAACCGCTTCTGGAAGATTTAAAGCTCTTGCTTAAGCTGTCTAAACTCGGCTAAGAGACCATGAAAAAGGCTGTTTCATCCGGTAAAATGCCCGGCCGTTCGATCGCCTGATGCCATCTATGACTGAGATCTCCTCCACTATGCCGGCCGCAACTTGGCGCGACTATTACGAGATGTGCAAGCCTCGCGTTGTGCTGTTGATGCTGCTTTGCACTTTGGTGGGTATGTATTTGGCAACACCAGGTTGGGTGGCTCTTGATCTCATTGCAGCGTGCTTGACCGGCGTTGCGCTGGTTGCTGGGTCTGCGGCAGCCCTGAACCATCTTATTGATGCGAAAGTTGATCAAAAGATGGCGAGAACGGAGAACAGACCAGTCGCCCAAGGTCGCGTGAGTTTTCAGCAAGGGTTGGCGTTTGTGGCACTAACAGGGATCACTGGCGAAGCCGTTTTGTATCTCTATGTGAACCCCTTAACGGCATGGTTGAACTTGTTTTCATGGGTGGGTTATGGGTTGGTTTACAGCTTGTATCTAAAGCGAGCTACGCCTCAGAATATTGTCATTGGAGGACTCTTTGGAGCAGCACCTCCACTTTTTGGTTGGACGGCGGTCACGAATAGCATTGATGGTGGCGGCATTTTGCTCGTTCTCATCATTTTTGCCTGGACCCCTCCCCACTTTTGGGCACTCGCTGTGGATCGCTTAGAGGAGTACCGAAAAGTCGACATGCCGATGCTGCCTGTTACTCACGGCGTTAAGTACACGAATTTACATATTCTGTTATACACGATCGTGCTCATTGTTGTGTCTGTCCTTCCCTATGTCATAGGCATGAGTAATCTGATTTATCTGATCGCAGCGCTGGGGCTCGGTGCAGGCTTTCTCTACTGGGCGATTGCGATGATGAGAGGTAAGAACCCGCGGGCCCCCATCGAGACCTTCCGCTACTCAATCCTTTACTTGGCAGTTCTATTTATGGCGTTGCTCGTCGATCACTACGCTATGCCGGTCAGTTATGCATAGCGCGGAACAGAAAAAAGGCATCCAAAGAACGCTGCTCGGTATCGCGGGATTCATTGCCTTGGTGTTAGGCCTTGTCTTCTCAACGTATACGTTCAGAGAAGTCTCGCTGTCACAGGAAGAGGCCGCAGCGCTCGGCTATATCCAATTCGAGCAAGCTCGTCCGGTCGTCGGACTTACAATGATTAACCAAGACGGGGCCTTGGTTGGTGAATCCGCATTTCTTGGACGCTGGAATCTACTCTATTTCGGTTTTACCTATTGCCCGGATATTTGCCCGACAACGCTGGCAGTGATCAATCAAGCGATCGAAGGAATAGAGAATGCCCCTGCAGTGCATCTGGTTACGGTTGACCCAGAACGTGACACTCCAGATCAGCTTCGTCGGTATCTTGCAGCGTTCAACCCAAATTTTCAGGGAATGACCAGCACGCATGAAGCGACCGTTCACTTTGCCCAACAAGTGAACGTTGCCTTTGGGAAAATCCCAGATAAAGAACCAGGCTCCTACACGATGGACCACACCGGATCGATTGTTGTGATTAACCCCCAAGGTGAGTATCAGGGATTCATTAAGGCGCCCCATAACGCGCAGGATCTTGCCACTATCATGCGCTATCTCTAGGATTGGAAAGTTAAGGCAAGGCAATCGCACCTGGTTCATATCGCCTTAGCGTCAAGTGATAACCTAATTCATTAGCCGATTGAGCAGTGCCGCATATTCCTCGGGGTCTTTTCTAAAGCCCCCTCGATCATCTTTCGTGCTTAACCTCGAACAGAGTAATCGCGCCGCCGCAATAATTCGTGCGACAGGCAATGCGCGCAGCTCCTCGGATTCGAGAGCTCGAATATCTTGATAACCCTGAAGCAGCGAATCTTCAGACTGTTGCTCGCCTTTGCCCCCAGCCATTGATCCGCACCAGTCGTTAATGGCAATTGCGAGATCCATAACGAAAGGATCCGAGCCAGCATGAAAATAATCGAGCAGACCGTTGAGCGTGCCGTCCTCCAAAAATAAGACGTTATCCCTAAAAACATCGCCATGGGTCCATCCAGAGGGCAAGTTAGCTCCCAGCAAATCTTCGTAAAGGGAGAGCGCATGATGAAGCGCTTGCCTTTCATCAGTCGACCGCTTAGCGGCATACTTATCGATGGCGGCAGCGAGCCACTCGGTATCGTAGGGTTGATGCGTCGGGGGTCGAAAGGCGCTTGCGACCTGGTGAAATTGTGCTAGCGTCTGCCCGAGTTGATTACAGTGGGCGAGGGTTGGATTCGTGACGTGGTGGCCTGGTAGCCATGTACATAGGGTGACAGGGTTGTCGCGAAAAGTAACTAGTCTCTGATTCGAATGGCTTGTGACAATGTCCGGAAGCGGGCATTCGTAGAACTTGAGATGCGTCATTAGATCAACGACTTCCTGTGATCGGCGGAAGTCGGCGACTTCAATAAGCGTCAATACATATCGGGTTTGATCGTCGAGCTCAGTTAACTCGACCAAGAAATTAGAATTTTCGATCCCTGATGTAATCGCAGACCAATGGCTTAGCTTGCCGCGGTCGTATTGACCAACAATTTGCTCGATGTCGCGTCGGTCTAGGTTGGAATAGACGCCCACAAGCTACCACTCGAGCAAAACCCAATTAGGGTATAAGTGCTTAACTTCAGATAGATCTTGATAGTGCGGGCTACCATCTGCTGGAACCATATAGTAGGGCTTCCCGCGATCTGGAATGACCTTGATCATCATGAGCACACCATTTTGTCGGAATTCGAATACTTGACCGAGCTCCGACTGATCTATGATTGTGATGCTGTCTTCTTGCGTCTCAAAAGCTTCTGCATGAGCAAATAATGTCCACCCGAACCCAAGGGATACAATAGCAATTGAAAGGATGGATCGAATCAAAGTATGGTGCCGCTCATGTCAAATCAAAACGATGCGAAGTTTAACGTAATCCTTGTAGACGGTTCATCCTACCTTTTCCGCGCGTTTCATGCGTTGCCACCTTTAACCAACCAGGCAGGCCACCCCACCGGTGCTATCAAAGGCGTGATCAGTATGATCAAACGGCTGGAAGAAGGGTTCCCCGAGGCGCTACTGGTTGTTGTTTTCGATGCCAAGGGAGGAACATTTCGGAATGACTTGTATGCGGAATACAAAGCAAATCGCCCGCCGATGCCCGAAGAGTTGAGTGTCCAAATTGAGCCAATTCATGAGATCGTTCGCGCAATGGGGTTGCCGCTTTTATGCGTACCAGGAGTGGAAGCTGATGATGTGATTGGTACCTTAGCCGCTCGTTATAGCGAATCGGGTCAGCAAGTGCTTATCTCAACAGGCGACAAGGATATGGCTCAGCTTGTCAATGCTAACACCACGCTAATGAATACCATGACAGATGAGCGCTTAGACGAGCAGTCGGTTTTCGAGAAATTCGGTGTGCGCCCGAATCAAATTATCGATTATCTGGCTTTAGTGGGTGACTCCGTAGATAACATTCCAGGCGTTCCGAAGTGTGGCCCCAAGACGGCCGTCAAGTGGCTTGGTCAGTACGAATCCCTCGCGGGGGTGATGGCGGCAGCCGACGAGATAAAAGGGAAAGTGGGAGAAAATCTGCGGGGAGCCTTGGAATATCTCCCTTTATCGTACGATCTGGCAACGATCCGATGCGAGCTCTCATCTACAATCGTGCCCAATGTTCAAAATGGCGAGGAAGATAATGCGGCGCTGAGAGCATTGTATGGGACTTATGAGTTCAGGTCCTGGTTAGAGGCCTTAGATGGCACAGAGGGCGAAGGCCATACTGCCGATGCCGTCGATATCGAATACGAAACGATATTAGACCGCTCTCAGTTAGACCTATGGCTCAAAACGCTGGCATCGGCAGATCGGTTCGCGTTTGACACAGAGACAACCGGGCTAGACTACATGTCTGCCCAGCTTGTGGGGATCTCGGTTGCAGTTGCTCCTGGACGAGCCGCTTATATCCCGCTGGCGCACGATTACGAAGGCGCTCCTCACCAGCTTGAAACGACGTCGGTTTTAGACGCATTTGTGCCCCTTTTAAATGACACCAAGAAAGTAGTCATCGGGCAGCATCTAAAGTATGACCTCAATGTCCTTGCCCGCTACGGCGTAACGATTAACGCGCCCATTCATGACACTATGCTGATGTCCTATGTTCTAAACAGTGTTGCAACGCGACATAACATGGACGACTTAGCGCTGCACTATCTAGGCTACAAGACGACAAAGTTTGAAGACATCGCGGGGAAAGGCGTCAAACAGAAAACGTTCAATCAGATTGAGCTCAGCGAGGCTGCTCATTACGCCGCCGAGGATGCTGATATCACGCTGCGGTTGTTTGAGGCGCTTTTGCCTAGACTCGAAAGTGAACCGTCTCTGATGAACGTGTACGAAACCATAGAGCGCCCGCTTGCCCGCATTCTTTCGAGGATTGAGCGTGGAGGCGTAAAGCTGGATGCGGAGCAACTACTTGACCAGTCAGCAGAAATTGGAGCGACACTCGACCAGCTAGAGCAAGAGGCCCATGATTTGGCTGGAGAAGTGTTCAACCTCGGATCGCCAAAGCAACTGCAGCAAATATTTTTCGAGAAGCTTGCACTGCCGGTGATAAAAAAGACACCCAAAGGGCAACCCTCGACAAACGAGGCAGTGCTCCAAGAGTTGGCTCTCGATTATCCTTTGCCGCAGGTCATCTTGCGCTACCGCAGCCTCTCAAAGCTGAAATCAACGTACACAGATCAACTCCCCAAAGAAGTCCGCCCTGATACGGGGCGCTTGCATACGTCCTATCATCAGGCGGTGGCAGCAACTGGTCGACTCTCAAGCGCTGATCCTAACCTTCAGAATATCCCGATTCGGACCGAGGAAGGACGCCGAGTCAGAAAGGCCTTTGTGACCGAGCCAGGGTCATTGATGATTGCGGCGGACTATTCTCAAATCGAGCTGCGTATTATGGCGCACCTCTCAGAGGATAGTGGTCTGGTCAGTGCCTTCAATGAGGGGCTTGATGTTCACAAGGCTACTGCCGCGGAGGTATTTGGCGTCTCACCTGAGGCCGTGACTACCGATCAGCGAAGGAGTGCGAAAGCCATCAATTTTGGTTTGATCTATGGAATGTCGGCGTTTGGACTTGCTAAGCAGCTCAATATCGCCAGGCAGGACGCACAAACTTATATAGACCGTTATTTCGAGCGTTATCCTGGAGTTAGGCAGTATATGGACGAAACCCGTCAGAAAGCCGCTGAACAGGGCTTTGTTGAGACGCTATTTGGAAGAAGGCTGTACTTGCCCGATATTAAAGCAGGTAATTTTCAGTTGCGGCAGGCAGCAGAGCGCACGGCGATTAACGCTCCGATGCAAGGAACTGCGGCTGATATTATTAAACTCGCGATGCTTTCTGTGCAGGCATGGCTTGATCAAACAGCGCTTGACACCAAAATGATCATGCAAGTGCATGATGAATTGGTCTTTGAAGTTCCGTCAGAGGAGCGCGAGGAAGTTACTCACCATGTGAAAACGTTGATGAGTGGTGCGGCACAGCTGGCCATTCCGTTGGAGGTAGACGTCGGGGAGGGCAGTAATTGGGAGGAAGCGCACTAAAAAATAATTTCCACATTTGATAGGAACTTTTCTGAAGCTTGGCAGTCCTAAGGTAGGTAAACCCTTTAGGCAGCAAGCTTCGGTATTTCCCCATTTAGCCGAAGTTCTTAGCCCTAACCACGATCCCCGTTGTGGTTAGGGCTTTTTATTTGGCTAATATCGCCAGCTTTTCGAACTGATCGACGCTAATGATTTAGGGCGTATCAATCCCAGGCGGGGCGGGGCTTTCAAGCGAGGTCCCACGAAGCTAATAGGCTCGAAAAAGCGCCGAGAATCCGCATCGAGCTTAGGTAGGTGGACAGAGGTATCTTTCCCCGGCCGAGGCGTCATCACGCTGAATGGCTAAGCCTCGCTGGGCGTAAGCCACCGCACCAGCGTGTCGGTTAGTTCTGGCAGCCCAAGACCATTTGTTGCTGAAAAAAGTTGTGATGAAAAGGATCCTGACATTGATTTTCTAAATTCAAATAAAGCCTGTTGGCCCTTATTCTTTGAGAGCTTATCGGCTTTTGTGAGTAATACATGAAGTTGCAAATCTGCTGTGCTGGCCCATTCCATCATGGCTATATCAAAGGGTTTTGGCGGATGTCGGCTGTCGACGAGTAAAATAAGTCCAACCAAGCTCCTCCGGTCGCGCAGATACGAGTCCAAATGCTGCTGCCAAAATTGCTTCACCGATTGTGGAACTTTTGCATAGCCATAACCAGGCAAATCAACTAGTCGCTTATCTTCACAGACTAAGAAAAAGTTGATGAGCTGTGTGCGACCAGGCGTCCGGCTCGTTCTAGCCAGTTGCTTTTGCTGAGTTAACCGATTGAGTGCACTCGACTTGCCAGCGTTTGATCTTCCGCAAAAAGCCACCTCGAAGCCTTCATCTGTCGGTGCTTGGCTTAACGTCGCGGCACTGGTTTGGAATACGGTTTGTTGGAATGGAATGCTTGTCATGAATCGCCTGGTTGACCTACTTCTTCGGCTAGATTCCGCTATAATAGCGCATCTTTTTTTGGCATTACGTTGTGGTCAAGGGAGTGGCCACGTGACGGAAATTGTCGAGCAGGTTTAGATGAAGGTTGTTTAATCTCATGATTCGATTGATTGCTGGGTTGGTGTTGATAATGTGGCTAAGTGTGGCGTTGGCAGGGGGCGATGCTGAGCGAGGATCGACGCTCACGGCGACTTGCGTAGCCTGCCATGGGGACGACGGCAACAGTCTCGCGGGTTCTTTTCCAAACATCGCCGGGCAAAATGAGAAATATCTCCTAAAGCAGCTTCGAGACATGAAGTCTGGGGCTCGCGCCCAGAATTTGATGGTTGGCATTGTTGACACCCTGTCTGACCAAGACATGGAAGATTTGGCTGCTTTTTATGCAGGGAAAACGGCGGCTGAAAGCGCGGCTGATCCTGAGCTTGCCTTGCAGGGTGAGCATATATACCGGTCAGGAATTGCTCGAAAAGGAGTGGCCGCGTGTTCGGCCTGTCACTCTCCCACCGGACAAGGGAACGACTTGGCTAGCTTTCCAAAACTAGCCGGCCAGTGGTCCGAATATACTGAAGCTCAGCTGAAGGCATTCCGAGTCGGTGAGCGCCACAATGATGGTGAGAGTAAAATGATGCGTCTTTCAGCTATGGATTTGAGTGATGCAGAGATCGCAGCGGTTGCCTCTTATATTGCTGGGTTGCGGCAGTAATAATGTAACGGAAATACTTATGAGCACCCCCCTAAATCGAGTATTAGTTCTAGTTATCGCCTGTCTAGCGTTCTGGTCGATGCCAGGCTCCGGTGCGCAATATGAAGAAGGTGTCCACTATCAGATCTTGGATCCGCAGGCCCCGCTATCAACGTCAGGAGATGGTATCGAGGTTAGCGAGTACTTTTCATATGGCTGCGGGCACTGCTTTCAATTCGATCCAGTACTTACTGCCTGGCTTGAGACGCTCCCAAAGGATGTTGTTTTTGATCGAACGCCCGCCATTTGGAACGACTATTACGGGAACCTTGCGCAGACTTACTACACGCTGAAGGCGATGGACTTGCTTGAGTCCTTGCACCTTCCAGTGTTTGAAGCCATTCATATTAAGCGTAAGAATCTGAGCAAGCAGGGCACCATGGCTGATTTCCTTGAAGAGTCAGGCGTTGAGCCAGCTACGTTTGCGAAGGTTTTCAACAGTTTTGGCGTCAGAATGAGTTTGCAGCAGGCAGAAGCTCGTGGCCGAGCTTATCGTGCTTCCGGTGTGCCAACGCTGATCGTCAATGGCAAGTATCGAATTGAGGCGAGAGGGGCTGGAAGTACTAGAGATATGCTGAAGGTGGCCGAGTTCCTTATCCAGCTGGAACGCGAGTCCTAGCATTTCAATCCCGTTTTATAGAGGCTCTTGCCCTGCCCTGAGCACAGGGTGAGCCTCGAGCGCTTGTTTAGGGGTAATGCTTGTCGCCGAGCTAACTTCCTTCACAGCGCACAAGTTGTCGTGCAATCTTGCCGCGGGAAATTCTTTCAAGGCTCCTTTCATTGAACTGCCACTGACCTTAGCCTAAAATTCGTCATGGCCCGTGGCAAACCCCTATCCGCCCGTTGTCGTAATGAATACGAATGTTCACAGCGATTCCGCGCGGCTCCAATGCCTGTCCTAGGCTTATCCTATTTCAATTCAATTCCGGCTCATCACGTCACAAAGACCCGTTGAGGAGAACTCATGGCGACCATCATAGAAGATATTTCGCGGACCTTTGCAGAGTACTTGCTGTTGCCGAGGTTGACCCCTCGAGACCTTCGCACGGATAGCATCAGGTTAGTAGCACCCTTGACCTCAGATGGTCGCTTTCAGATCAATATTCCCTTGGTATCGGCCTGTATGCAGGCAGTATCGGGCACAAGGCTTTCCATCGCCCTAGCTCGGCAAGGCGGGCTGAGCATAATCTACTGCTCGCAGGGAGTTGCTACGCAAGCCGATATGGTTCGGGAAGTGAAAGCCCACAAAGCCGGATTCGTAACCAGTGGAGCAAACACGGCGCCTGGAAGCACACTGGCATCGATCGTTGAGACGATGCACCGAACCGGGCATTCGACGATTCCAGTGACGAGTGATGGTACTGCGAGCGGGATGTTCTGCGGCTTGATTACTGACCAGGATTTTTGGGAGTTTGAAGACGATTTGAACAACCGCGTTGAGGAGCATATGACGCCAAAGCATGAAGTCATTTTTGGCGAAGAGGGTATATCGCTTCGAGAGGCGAACCAGTTGCTCCATCGACATAAAAAGGATTGTTTACCTATCCTAGCAGCAGATGGACGACTTAGCGCGCTGGTATTTAAAAAAGACTATGTTGATCATCAAAAAAATCCCCACGAGCTGCTCGACCAGCAAAAAAGGTTGTGTGTTGGCGCAGCCATCAATACGCACGATTACAAAGAGCGGGTGCCAGCATTGGTCGAGGCGGGCGCTGACGTGCTCTGCTTTGACTCATCCGATGGGTTTACCGAATTCCAGTTAGATGCAGCGACCTGGATAAGGGAACAATACGGTGAGGATGTTGTGATCGGCATGGGCAATATCGTTTCAGGAGAGGCATTTGATTACCTCGCTGAATCGAATATCCCGGACTTCATAAAGGTTGGTATTGGAGGCGGCTCAATTTGCATCACTCGCGAGCAAAAAGGCGTGGGTCGAGGCCAGGCGTCCGCTCTAATGGATGTCGCAGCGCATCGAGACCGGTGGTTTACCGAAAAGGGGCGTTACATTCCCCTTTGTTCAGATGGCGGGCTGAGTAACGACACGCAGATTGTTATGGCACTGGCGATGGGAGCGGATTTCGTCATGATGGGGCGTTACTTTGCGATGACTGAAGAGAGCCCTACCGAGAAAATTTCCATCAACGGTCAGATGTATAAACCCTACTGGGGAGAAGGGACCAGAAGGGCACAAAATTGGCAACGGTATAGCGAGGGAATGAGCACGCGAAAGATGGTGTTCGAAGAGGGCGTGGACGCATTTGTGCCTTTGGTTGGGCCGGTATCTGAGGCTCTCGATGTTACGGTAGACAAGCTGAAAAGCACGATGATGAATACTGGGGCGGGCGACCTAGCGCAGTTTAGAGAGCGGGCGATTTTAACGCTCGTTTCAGAGCAATCCATAGTTGAAGGTGGTACGTCTAATGTATTCAAATTCTCGAGAAACCGGGACTTAGACGAGGCAGATTGGGGCAACTGAAATCGATTTCCGTTATACTCCGACGCCGTGTGGCAAAGCAGGATGCGTGTTATGAAAAAGTGGTTAATTAGGTCAATTGGATTGGCGATGGCGGGATTTTTAATGGCTGCAATAGCAAGCCCAATTGAGGACGCTATCATCGCGCGCATCCAAAAAGCAGGCAGCGTCTGCCTTCAAGGCGAAGCCTGCGCCGGGCAAGCGGTGGCCCAAGCTGCAAGCAGCGGTGCACAAGATCCGCAAGCGATCTATGACAGAAGCTGTGCCACTTGCCATGCGATGGGTATCGCAGGAGCGCCAGGCTGGGCTGATGTCGACGCTTGGGCGCCTAGAATTGAAAAAGGAATGGATGTGCTCTATGCGAGCGGCATTAACGGGCTTGGAGCCGCGATGCCTGCCAAGGGAATGTGCTTTGATTGCTCGGATGACGACATTAAAGCCGTAGTGGACTTAATGGTCTCAGTCTCGCAATAAGTACAGCGACTGAATCGAACCTTCGTCTAAAAGCTTCCACCCTGCTAGATGGGAGTTAGCCCCTCAAACGGAAAGTGGCGATAAATCGCCGCCCAATCCCAAGTCTGCATTACCAATGGCTTAGAACAACGTGGAGAGCATCCAGCCCAGCGTTGTTCTGAGAGCAGAACACTATTGTATGTTCAACTAACATCCCGTGCTTAGGCGCAAATGCTGGCGAAGCCATGCTGACTCTAGCAATTTCAGTGATCGACTTTGTTAAAAAGCTCAGAACACCAGCGGATTCCACCAACCGCGGTGTGACAACAGAAGTTTCGGAGGAATATCTGCCTCGACATTGAGGGCAGAGTAAGAGGGCCCAAAAATGCGGTCGAAGTTAGTTGCCACTGTTTGATCTTCTTTTTCTTGGACCGATCACGCTCTGGCACGGGTTAGGGCCATTGGAGCGCACCACCTTGCCTCAGTGCACCTTTTTGGCGCAGTTATAGGCTTAAGAGGCGGTAAAGTGACTAGTCTAGGCTTGGCTGCGACTAGCCGAGGCTCAAAAAGTGACGAAACGAGCGTTTGTGGTACTTGCCAGATAACGGTTTCGGCAGATAGAACATAGTATAAGCGGAGTGTTAGCTGATTTTGGCACAGGCTATGCATTGTATTGTGGGCGACACAGCCTGACGTCAACATTAATGATAAGCGTCAGTCACAAAAAAGTGCGGTCCAATGTCTGATGCAGTAAACTGACAAACCGTAACAGAGATCTGCGGAGGGTTGCTATTAGTACCCATAAAGCAGAACAAAATGAAAAGGAATGCCTGGGAGCTCAAGATGAGTTCCTCGCTTTCAATTGAAAGCGGGCAGCACAGTATTTGGACGTGATCGGGAATGTTGACCGATATTAATCGACCTAAGGAGAACGCATGAAATTGGTCACCGCCATAATTAAGCCATTCAAGCTTGACGATGTTCGAGAAGCATTATCTGAAATTTCAGTTCAGGGCATGACTGTGACAGAAGTCAAAGGATTTGGTCGACAAAAGGGCCACACGGAACTGTACCGAGGCGCAGAATACGTCGTCGACTTTTTGCCTAAAGTTAAAATTGAGGTGGCCATCGATGATTCCAGTTTAGATGGAGTGATTGAAGCCATCACCAACGCTGCAAACACTGGCAAGGTAGGAGATGGGAAAATTTTCGTCACTGCGCTTGAGGATGTCATCAGAATCCGCACCGGAGAAACTGGCGCGGAAGCGGTATAACTAACTGCCCTCTTGTTAATCCGCGCGCGCCTTGTTTTTCACGAAGCGCCGCGGAGTTCCCACAACAGGCAAACTGCTTCATTTAATATACTAGGCATCGCGATTCGTGTCTCCTAGCACAGAAGACACGTTGCTCAATCAATTCCTCCCAATGCAAGTAGGAAAAGTGAGCACCCGGGATTTCGTTAGTGTGGTTAGGTCGTTGGCCTTGTTTTGTTCGGAGTTTCCCCCACGGATATAAGGCTTCGAATCAAAGCAGAGTGCAGACACTGCGCTTAGCAGCCCTCGATACATGGTTACCCCAAAGATACACACATTCTCTGAGACCTCGCGTTCATTTAGCCCAACCCAGTGGATTATCGAGGTAAAATGCGGGCGAAGTGATATCGGGAATACGCCACATGAAGTACGTCAGCACGCGAGGTGGTGTTTCACCGGTCCGTTTCAAGGACGCGGTGATGATGGGACTTGCCAGCGATGGCGGCCTGATGGTTCCGTATGCTGTTCCCGACGTGAGAGCCAAACTACCGAACTGGGCTCGCCTGACTTATCCTGAACTCGCCTTTGAAGTCATCCGGGTCTTTTCGGACGACATCAATGAAGATGTTCTCAAACGAATGACCGAGGAGAGTTACTCGGGGTTTGGTCACGCTGATGTAGCGCCTCTACGAGGTGTCGGATCGTTACACGTGTTAGAGCTGTTCCATGGGCCTACTTTGGCATTCAAAGACTTTGCGCTGCAGTTTTTGGGTGAGCTGTTCTCTCATATACTGCTGGAGAGAGGACAAACCTTAAATATTTTAGGTGCCACCAGTGGAGATACGGGCTCGGCCGCTATTCACGCCATGCGTGGGCGCCCCGGCATCCGAGTCCTTATCATGTTTCCTGATGGTCGCACGAGCCCTCTCCAAGAACTTCAAATGACTACGGTGCTCGACGACAATATTTTCAACCTTGCGGTCGATGGCAGTTTTGATGACTGTCAGCAACTGCTTAAATCCGTTTTTAATGATTTGCAATTCAAACAAGCCTTCAGCCTGGGGGCTGTCAATTCTGTGAATTGGGCAAGAGTACTAGCTCAAGTTGTCTACTATTTTTGGGCTTGGTATCAGTTGCGGTGCCCGGCCGTATTTGACGTGACAGTACCCACCGGAAATTTTGGTAACATTTTTGCCGGCTACTTAGCGAAGAAAATGGGACTGCCTTTAGGCAGGCTGAACCTAGCCACCAACGATAACGATATCTTAGCTCGCTTCTTCAGATCCGGAGTCTACGAGAGAGGCCCAGTCCATTTCTCGCTCAGTCCTGCCATGGACATTCAAGTCGCAAGTAATTTTGAGCGATATCTCTACTTTCAACTAGGGGGCGATGCTGAAGGAGTGAAGACATTTATGTCCGGCTTTCAAGACAGCCAGACCTCGACGCTGGAGCACCTCCATGGAGATTTCGATTGGTTTCAAGCTGGCGCAGTAACAGATGCCGAGACGGTAGCGACCATTGAGAAGGTCTTTGATCAATTCGGATATCTCGCTGATCCCCATACCGCGGTAGGAATAGCCATCGCCGAGCAATATCAACGAGTTGATGTACCTATGGTCGCGGTTGCAACTGCTCATCCTGCCAAGTTTGTTGAGGCGGTTGAGCAGGCGCTTCCTCACACCCCTAATCACCACCCTACTTTGCAAGCGTTAGCCGGCAAAGAGACTCGAAGGTACGACCTTGATGCTAGCGAGGCGTCGCTAAAAACATTTATTGAAGGCGCTTGCGCTTAGCATTGCTCGATACGCTCAATGGCTGTCGGCAATTCATCCAGTTCATGAATCGTAGCGTGATAGTCTGGTTCCACCTCCGGCTTCTTCGCGTCCGGAGACTGAAACCACACCGTGAAAATGCCGAGGGATCGAGCAGCCTCAACGTCAAGCGCTGGGTCGTCGCCTACATAGATCATCTCACTGGGTTGACACTTGGCGATCTTCAAGGCTTCCAAGAATAAAGCGGGCTCCGGTTTTGGCGCACCCACGTCCTCCGCTGATCTTGTAAACGCAAAATGACGCCCTAAGGCGATCTTGCTGAGGTCGGCATTCCCATTGGTTAGAGCGCAGAGCGAAAAACGCGCACTAAGCGTTGTAAGCACGCGATCAGCCGATTGGTATGGCTGAACCTGACTACGAGCGTCCAGAAAAAGGCTCATGGCCTGGTTGGCGAGCGTCTCTGCTTGATTTTGTAATCCAGGCACGTCGCTCAGCACATTGATTAGCAAAGCGCGCCTGAATGCAGTGAGCCGAAACGCTAACGACGGGTCGGCTTCTATCAGTGCCTTGCGATAAGCCATGGTGTCTGGATGGGGATAGCGCACATCTTGATGCAGGCTTTGAAGAAAATCAGATAGGCACTGCTCCGCATGGATGATGGCGGGTTTCACGGGCCAGAGCGTGTTGTCGAGGTCAAACCCGATGAGTTTAATCATCGACAGAACGGCCTGTTGAGATGGGTTTCGTTGGTTGTTTGCGAGCCCTCGGATGGGCTGAGTCGTACACCTCAGCCAGCCGTTGAAAGTCTAGATGGGTATAGATTTGGGTGGTGCTAATGTCTGCGTGTCCGAGCATTTCCTGTACCGCACGCAAGTCCCCGCTTGATTCCAATACATGGCTCGCGAATGAGTGGCGCAGCAGGTGAGGGTGTAAACGGTGACCCAGGCCTTGCTTCTTCGCCCAGTGCCTTAGTCGAGCGGCCACACTGGCCGCACTGATTCTCTGTCCACGCTCACTGATAAACAGTGCGTTAGCGTCGGCGACTCGTCGACTCACAGGGAGATCGTCCCGAATATCTCGCCAGGCAGCGATGGCGCTAAGGGCAAGACGCCCTACAGGAATCAAACGGACTTTCCCGCCTTTGCCCAAAACGGTAATGGTACCGGCTGATTCATCCACACTATCAAGGTTGGCGCCAACTAACTCGCTCAATCGCAGCCCGGAAGAGTAAAACAGCTCCAGCATGGCTTTGTCTCTAATCTCGTGCCAACCACTAGCGGGGGTCGACAAAAGCTGTTGCATCTGGTCGGTATCGAGAATAGAGGGCAGTCGCTTAGGGCTTTTTGGGGCCTTCACGACCTCGGCTGGGTTCTCATCAATGCCTTCCTCGCGGCCAAGATAACGAAACAAGCTCCGAAGACTGGAGAGCCGCCGCTGTTGGGTCTTTCCCGATAAGCCCTTGCGCTGGCCGCTCCCTAAAAAGCTTCGAATGTCATTGGGTGTGATTTGTCGCCAGTGTGATTGATTCTTTGTCTCCAGGTACTTAGTAAATGCAGCAAGATCCTGTTGGTAGGCACTGACAGTGTTTGGCGAGAGCATTCGCTCGTGCGCCAGGTGGTTTAAGAAGGGTTGGATCGTGTCGCGAAATGCCAGTGTCATGAATCGACAGTGTCCGCGCGTGGGGTGATCCAAGCAATGACATCTGCAAGCAGCTCTAAAAAGTGGGTGCTCAACTGAGCGTGGAAGTGGTTGCCCTCAGCACTTCCTAAACAAAACAGGCCGATGAGCTGCTTTTTTCTTCGAATTGGAACGATAGCTGCAGACGCCACACTTTTTGCATTAGGGAAAATCGTCTTTGCTTCGTATGGGCGGATGGCGCCCAGCCAAGGAGCGCTCGTCGTAAATAAGCTACCCATCTGACGAGACAATTTTGACTGATCGATACGAGTGAGATCAGGGCTTGCGCTGACCTCCCCGTCTTCGAATAAAAAAAGATGATGACCGTAGACGCTAAATGCCTCGCCTAGGCTTCTTTCGATAATGTGTGCTAGGGCATTGATATCGCGGCTTTCAATCAGCTCGATCAGACATGTTTTGCAAGCTTGAAACAGCCGCTCGTTGTCTTTTGAAACATCGATCAGCTCTTGGAGCTTCGCTTGGGTTTGAGCGAGCCTTTCCTCTAGTGCTTCTGCACGTCGCTCCGCAAAGGAAATCGTATTGCTTCCTTCGGTCGATTTCAGCTTTAGGGATAACACCGCCTCAGGGTGCTCGGAAAGGTACGCTTCGACCTCTTCAATCGTTACTGTCACAACGCACGCCTTTGACTGGATTAGGGAGAGAGGTGA
>CAJXDD010000018.1:0-24042 GCA_913052075.1 uncultured Gammaproteobacteria bacterium | reverse complement strand
GGTCTTCATCGTCGTGGTCTTCGTCATGGTGATCCTCATCCATGTGAGCAACGGAACCCTCACGATCTAAATTGTCAAAGCGAGCTCCGAAATCAACATGAAAGCCGTTAGACCACTCTCGACTGAAGAAGTAGCCCACAGTCATCTCGCGTGACTCAGTGGGGCGCATGAAGGCTTCCTCACCTACGATTGCAACCGTCTCCTTGCTGAGATTAGAAACAATTCGGTGCGATGCAGACTCTGAGTCTAGGTTGAGCCGGATTTCAAACTCTTGGGCCTCATTGGTAAACAATGTTGGACCCTCATGTTCGTGTTCCTCATGCTCCTCATCCTCGTGTTCTTCTCCCTCATGCTCCTCGCCTTCAGCGTGTTGCTCAACGTGGCTGTAATCAGAGTCTTGGTAAGAGAAATTGATGCTGTTAACGAATCCGCCTACCTCATTGATGCGACCCTCGATCTTCCAAATTTCGGACTTAGTTTCAGCAAAAATGCGCTCGTCTTCCCCGTGTTCCCCATGGCCATGTTCGTCGTCATGGTCGTCTTCGCCATGCTCTTCATCGTCATGTTCTTCATCACCATGCTCCTCATCGTCATGCTCTTCATCGCCATGACCGCCATGTTCGTCCGCGTGAACAGGAATACCAAAGACCGATTCTCGCCGGCTGTATGAGGCACCTACATAGCCCCAGTCACCGGTTTTTGATAATCCAAGTTTATGAGTGGTTCGAGCTGTGTCGCTGTTCGAGAGCGAGCTCATGTCGTGCTCTTCGCCCTCGTGCTCCTCTTCCTCATGTTCCTCTTCGTCATGCTCCTCGTCGTGGTGCTCGTCGTGCTCGAGCGCACCGTTTGGGACGTCGTAGTTGTTCAGATTTGAGTAGCTGCCTGCGTAGCTCCAGTTTAAACCTGCTGTATGCGTTGCGGCTGAAAGTGATGCTGCTTCCCCATCATTCACAGATTGAGTCTCCGCACCGAAGCTTAGCTGGGTTGACTCCAAGTCTGATCGGGCTATAGAGCGGTCAACCACATTGATGACGCCACCCATCGTGCCATTGGCAAATAGAAGGGACGCTGGTCCTCGGATCACTTCTATTTGTTCGGCATTGGCGAAATCTATATCATTCATGTGATCTGCGCCCAGTCCGGATACATCTCGAACGACGCTGCCGTTCTCTAGCACTCTGACTCGGCCGCTCGACATCCCTCGAATGACGGGCTGTCCAACACCGCTTCCGTAGTCTGAGACGTTAATTCCTAGAAGTCCCTCGAGACTACTGCCCAGGCTCAAAATCGGTAAAGACTTGATTTGATCTTGGGTTACTAAATCAAAGGGTGCCGTACCATCAGCACCGTGAGTGTCATGCACTAGCGCTGCTTGAACAACAATCTCTTCGATCTCACCTGATTCGCTAGCAAAACTACTAGAGGCTGTCCCCAGCCAGAGGACCAGGCTAAGGATTGAGGCTAAAGGCCTCGTCAATTTATTAAGTTCCATTTTGTTTGCCTTAATTGTGACTCGAGGCCCAGTCGCAGTGGGAGATGGGTCTCGATCAATAAAATGTAATCGCAAAAGCGTGCGATCTAGCGTTTCTCACAATGTTGGTGCGCTTTTCGGGTGAGAAACATGGTTGCTGTTTTTGAAGTTAGCGGGGCGGGGCTCTCGCTTTTACGCTCAAGCCGAATATGCGGGGAAGCCCTTTTAGCTGGTTTGCCGAGAGGCTTTGTGCGAACAAAGGTTGTGATAGTGTCTCTGCGCGAGCGGCTAGATAGTCATCAGCTGTTGCTACGTGACAGGTGGTGCAGTCACTCAGAGCGTGTTCTTCGTGATGGCCCTCAAGCTCATGCGTGATGGATTCAAGTGACGCAAAAGCAATCAATCCGCCAAGGAGATAAATTAAAAATTTGGAGAAAGGAGCGTTCACGAGCCGCATGGTACTAGGAAAAAAAATAGAGTCAATAAGAGGCAGATGAAGGCAGATGAAGGCAGATGCGAGATGTAATTGCTTGAAAACATAAAACGAGAAAGCGCTGCGAGAGGTACCATGTAACTAAATTCAGCGCCCGATCAACCATTTCATCTGTGGGCCCGCTGCGTCCATTAGCGCGGGCTGTCTTGAGGCAACATGAAAAAAATCAGCAGCATCCAGATCGATAGCTCAACTTATCAGGAAGTTGGCTAGCAACCTCGGTCGCAAGGAAAAAAGAGCATAAAGATCTATGGAAAAATTGACTAGAAACGAGGTTGTGCAGCGGTTCATTGCCCAACATCGTTGGGCCACACTTACGGTATTGAGGAAGAGCGGCTCACCAGTCAGCTCGATTGTGGCTTACGCGGTGGATGGCGATGCTTTAGTCGTGAGTACGCCGGGCGGAACTTTTAAACGGCGCGCGATGGAGGCGGATGCCCGGGTTAACCTTTGCATCATGAGCAATGAGGAACCATTTGATTTTGTCTCTCTCGAGGCGACCGGTGAGGTGCTTACCGAGAATATCGCTGAGGCGACCAAGAAGGTCTTTAAAAATATTGAAGCCGTGGGCTATACCTTGCCAGATCCGCTCGATGACTGGTTAACCCAGCAGTCACGAGTCATCTTAAGGCTCACCGTTCATCGGCGCCATGCGGTGTTAAGGCGATTTGAGGAATAACGGCGTTATTGATTGCTGGAATTGGTGCCACTGCTGTGAAATCAAGCAGATGGGTTTAATCAACCCTCGTGACATGCGCATGACCAGTCTTTGACTTGGAGGCGTCGGGGCTTAGTGAGCCTGGCGTCAATCTATGTGCGACGTAGGGTAGTCTATTGTGACCGCATCGGAGGTTGGGTAGCATGAGCGGCCCTGCCTAAGGGTGGATCTTAATCGCTCGGCCTAGCAACGAGTGCGTACGCCGCTGGCGTGCTAATGGCGACATTGTTTTGAAGCGTGCGCGAGCAGTAAGGGACAATCGTCGAGAGCTGAGCAGGACCCGCGAATTGGTAATATAAGCACCCAATGAAAGTGAGAGTGTTGTGGAGAAAAAAGACCTTAATTGGAGCGAGCTGAGTTTCAGCTATATCGACACCGATTATCGGTTTTCGGCGGTGTTCGAGGACGGTGAGTGGAGCGATGGTGAGCTCATCACATCATCGCAAATGTCCGTTCACGAAGGTTCTCCTGTGCTGCACTACGCGCAAACTTGCTTTGAGGGATTGAAAGCGCAAACGGCACCTAACGGCGATATTTTATTGTTTCGTCCTGACCTGAATTGTAAGCGTATGGCCAGCACTACGGCTCGGCTCGTAATGCCATCCGTTCCAGAAGCATTGTTCCTTCGAGGCATTGAAGAGACCGTGCGTGCAAATGCGGCTTGGGTGCCGCCCCACGGGAGCGGTGCGAGCCTTTATATCCGTCCTTTTTTGATAGGGGTTGGGGAAAACTTAGGACTACGTCCCGCGCCTCGCTATGAGTTCCGAGTGTTCGTATCGCCAGTCGGCCCCTATTACAAAGGGGGAGGACTGAGCCTCATCGATCTCGCGGTAATCGATTTGGATCGAGCTGCACCCAAAGGCACAGGCGCTTATAAAGCTGGCGCAAACTATGCGGGTGGGTTAATGGCTACCCAGATGGCAAAGGACCTTGGTGCTTCAGAGGCGCTCTATTTGGATCCTGCTCAGCATCGGTATTTAGAGGAGGCAGGATCGGCCAACATCGTGGTGCTCTTGAAGGATGGAACCGTCGTGACACCAAAGTCGGAATCAATCCTACCAAGTGTCACACGTCGTTCTGTGATGACCATCGCAGGAGAGGAGCTGGGTCATTCTACTGAAGAGCGTCCTATCGATTTCCTAGCTGAAGTGGACCAAATTGAAGAGTTTGCAGCGTGCGGTACAGCCGCGGTGATATCACCGGTTGGAAAGATTCGGATGGACGATACCTGGTACGCCTTTCATGGCAACGGCGAGGCCATTGGGCCAGTTACGCAGGCACTTTATGATCGACTCACGTCCATCCAAAAAGGTGAGACTGATGATCCTTATGGATGGACTCGGCCCGTTGAGATTTAGGTTCGGGTGAGGGTCTGACTGCGATCACTCAGGCCTTAACGGGTCGTTCTCAACAGATTCCATGAACGACCGATGTTGTTTAACGAGTTCGCTGACGCGCTCAGGCATTTCGGCCCTTAAATCGAACATTTCGAACGGATCTTCCTCTAAATCATAGAGGGCCACAGGGTTGAAATCTTGGTCCAGAATGAGCTTCAACTTCCCCGCTCTAATGGCGTGATCTAGCCCGTTAGGCGTAGGCAAAGACCAATGAACGCTGGTGAAACGGGCCGATTCATTGCTTATCCAGTCCCGAGCGACGTCTATGCTGTCTATCGGTCGATCCGATGGAATTTCAAACGACAATAAGCCAGCCAGAGTCGCGAGCCAATCGGTACCTGTGAACATGGCATTAGATACTTGCCCCTCTGGAAGTCGGCCAGGTTGACTGATTATGGCGGGCACCCGAACGCCGCCTTCATAAAGAAAGTGCTTTCTTCCCCGATAGCCACCAGTCGCGCCGTACGCATTGACTTCCCACCAATGAATCCAATCGTCGGTCACGGGACCGTTGTCGCTGACGAAGATGATGAGCGTTGACGACCGAAGCTCGGCCTCATCAATAAAGTCGATAACCTGGCCAATGCCCTGATCCATGTAGGTGACGTTCGCATAGTATTCCCCCGGCCCTCTGGCTTTCAGAAGCGCTTTGGGAGGCGATGGCCCGCCAGAGGGGATCGGCACGATGTCGCCTATCGTGTGCTCGTGATACAAGGCGTTGACCTCATCAGGGTTTTCTATCGGTGTGTGGGGTTCGGCCATACTAAGCATGAGGAAAAAGGGGCGCCTCGGGTCGCGGTCGGAAAGCCATGCAATGCTTTCTTCCGCGAACAGGTCTGCTGTGAATCCGGTTTGAACCGGCAGTGGATCTCGGTTGCGATAGAGGTTGTTGGGGTTCTTGTTGGTAGGCGTTTGAAAGGCGTTGTGACCGTAGAAGTAGTCAAACCCTTGATCGGTGGGCTGGGGTTCGCTCTCTGATCCTAGATCGCTGTTTAGATGCCATTTGCCAATGAGTGCGGTCTGGTAATTCTTGGCTTTGAGTAATTCAGCAAGGGTGATCTCGCGATCGCGTAAATAGACGCCACTATCAGCTGGAATCCAACTTTGTATGCCAGTGCGATAGGGATGACGCCCCGTAAGCATTGCGGCCCGCGACGGTGAGCATAACGCTGAAGCCGAGTAGTACTGGGTAAACCGAATGCCCTTGTCTGCAAGATCATCAAGGTGTGGCGTCTTTATAACTGGGTGCCCATAACTCCCTAAATCGCCGTAACCCAGATCATCGACCACGATGAGCAGGAAATTAATGGGTGCAGCTTCTTCCGCGCTCGCGATACCGATTGTGCATAACAGTAAAAATTGCAGAAAAGTGAGTTTTAAACGCCGCAAGGGTGTGCTCCGACGGGTTGTTGGCTCTGATCATAGAATGCTGCAGCCTTGCTGTTTAGTCCTGTCGCCGCCGATTCGAAAACGCGAGTAACAAAAGCGCGAGGAGAAATCTTGGGTCGCTCATTTGCAGGCTAGGGGTAACCGGTACAGCGATGGTCTGAAGCATGGCTGCCAGCTTGTACTCATGCCGCGCGTGAAACTGCGGGTCACTAATGATCTCCATCAGGTCTCGGCGGCTTCGATACCGGAATAGTGCGCCTTGGGTCCAAGTTTCCGCATCATTGATGCCTAAGAGGTCGATGGTTGGTCCTACGCCTTGAGCCAAAAAAAATGGGTGGCTGGCTTTTAGTAATTGTGCGAGCAGCATGTGCTCCATGTAGTGGTTGATGAGCGCGCTGGCAGGCGCGCCTGGTCCGGTTGCCGGAAGAGTCTCGGGCGAAGGATTGAGATGAATGAGGTTCACTATCACGAAATCGTTACCATCATCCGAAGCCATGAACGCGGCGAGACGGGCTTTTTGCTCCTCCGATATGCCCTGATTGGTGAGCGCCTTGATATACGCTTCCTGCTCGGAAGTGGTGATGGGTCCCCCGAAATGGCTGTACCAAAAAACGAAAGCCGCGTAGAGCGTGAGAAGTACTGCATTTCTTTTTGTTGCGAGCGCTTTAATCATGGTTTTTCCTTGAAAGGAGGTGGGTGATGAGCGCAGCGAATTAGCGTGACCCTTTAACCCTTTGATGCTTAGTCATTGCGGCCCATGGGTATCGCTTATTACTGCAAGCAGTTATCCCCGAGCCAGAGTAATGGAAACATGCGCCAAGAACAGCTGGAGGGTTGGTGCTATTTGGTCTAAGGAATACCATGGGTGAGCCCAAATATTGTAACTATCCCGCTTTTACTACCCAGAGGATGCCCGATCATCTAATGATATCCATTAAATTGTATGTCAGACTTTCGATCAAGTGAGAAACCCTAGAACAAAGTGAGGTGAAGTAATGGCCGAACCCTTATTGTTGAAAGGAGCGCCCGGATCGCCCTACACCCGCAAGATGCTGGCTTACATGCGCTATCGTCATATTCCCTATCGATTGATGATCGGTGACCAAGTTGATCAGGAGGGGCGGGCATTACCTCAGCCCAAAGTCTCGCTGCTGCCCACGTTTTACTTACCCAATAGTGCCGGAGAGTTGGAAGCGGTGGTTGATTCCACGCCACTCATCCGTCGGTTTGAATCGATGTTCACGGGCCGCGAGACGGTGCCCAATGCCCCCGCGCTTCGATTGCTCCATGACCTTATCGAAGACTATGCCGATGAGTGGTTAACCAAGGCGATGTTCCATTACAGATGGCACTACGCGGATGACATTGAGAAGGCAGGGTTAATTCTGCCCCTTTGGCGCGATTTAAATCAGTCGGCGTCGCAGCTCGAAAAAACGAGTGAGTTTATCCGAGAGCGGCAGATCTCCAGGTTGTATGTGGTGGGCTCTAACGAGGCTACTTGGGCAGCCATTGAGTCGAGCTACGAGCGCTTCCTCGCAGCAATGGACAAGCTGGTGGAAGAACAGTCGTTCTTGTTCGGAGCTAGACCATCGGCTGCGGACTTTGGATTGTATGCCCAGCTGACGCAGCTTGCCGGATTTGACCCAACGCCCCAGCGGCTATGTCTTCAGAAGGCACCTCGTGTCTATGCCTGGGTGGATGTGGTTGACGACCTGTCAGGTCTGGATGTCGCTCAAGATTGGCCAACATGGGAAGCCCCTCCAGCAGCGCTTCGTCCGTTATTGGAGGAAGTTGGCCGGGTTTACCCAGCTGTTATGCTTGCAAATGCTGACGCCATCGCCCAAGGAGAATCGACGTTTTTTGCGGAGATTCTCGGCGAGAAGTGGGAGCAACCTGTCTTCGTCTATCAAGCCAGATGCTTGAAGGTGCTGCGTACTCAATTTGATGAGTTAGCGTCCCCGGATCGTGATCAGTTCATGGCCATGATTGAAGGGACCGGATGCGAGGATCTTTTCCTAAATCTCAAGGGTCATAACGCCATAGATTAGGAGTGAGTCAGGCGTAGACCGCTAGACCGAGGAGAAGTGATGGCCATTCAAACAGTCATTCGATCAGCGTTTATGCGACGAATGACGAGTGAGCGAGCGGAAGTTCGGGCGATTAGAAAGGGTAGGCGGCAGCGCGATAAAAGCGGGAGGCCAGTGGTTCACTACTTCCATGGCGTAGCAGACCCCTTCAGTGCCCTGGCGGTCCAAACGTTGACGACACTGAGTGAGGCCTACAACGTAGACATCCGCTGCCATATCGCTTCGGGTGCACAAGGCGATTACATTGGCGATCGTGAGCGCTTTGATCGTTGGGCTTTTCAAGACGCATCAGATATTGCGGGTTTTTACGGATTGGGGTGGCCATCGTCAGGTGAGTTATCCTCTTCATCCGATTTCGCGGATGCGCTCTCGGCACTCTCCAGTGCGGGTACTACCTCGGACTTCGCGAGCGCAGCAGGACGAGTATTTGCTTCGGTTGCGAGCGACGCTCTTGGAGGTTCGAAGAGCGCAAGCGAATCCGATAGTAGAGCCAAGATCACTGACCAGTGCGCCGCTTTTGAGCGAGGTGATGCGGTCGCAGCGGGCAATAAGCTTCGGAAGTCCTGGGGCCATTACGGAACAGCGATGTTCTATTTTGAGGGTCAGTGGTATTGGGGTCTTGATCGTCTTCGGGTGCTTGAGAGTCGGTTAATCTCTGAAGGTCTCGCCTCAGACAATCGAGGTGTCCTCTTTCCTCAGCCCAGTGAGGATCAGCTGTCAAATCTCAAAGAGTCTGACGTAGAGCTGGAATATTTCCCGTCGCTTAGAAGCCCCTATACAGCCATTGGCCATACTCGTGTGTTGGACCTGATTGAGCGGTCGAACGTTCGTGTCAACGTGAGGGTTGTCATGCCAATGATGATGCGCGGTGTCCCAGCGCCGATCGCGAAAGGTCAAGCGATATTGACTGATGCTGCGAGGGAAGGACGGTATTTTGGTTCGCCTATGGGTCGAATTGTTGATCCTTTCGGGGAACCTATTAAAAAAGCGTATGCCTTTCTGCCCGAGGTAAGGCAGCGCGGATTGTTAATGTCGTTTGTTACCGAGTACTTACAATCCGCGTGGGTCGAGGGCGTTGATGTGACCTGCGAGCGAGGGTTAAAAGCGGTGCTTCAGCGTGCAGGTTGTCCTGCAGACTTGGTCCCCGTTTCGGAACCTGAATGGCGCAATGAGGTAGAGCAAAATCTAGCCGCTATGCACGAGCACGATCTCTGGGGAGTGCCAAGTTTCAGGGTCACAGGAGGAGGGCAGCCACCTTTTGCTTGTTGGGGACAAGATCGAATCTGGCGCGTAGCCAAGGAGCTAATGGCCAGGGGCTAAAAGGTCGAAGCCAAAGGTCAGCGGCTAATGCGAAGTTGATAGCGGCAAAAGGTTCACCTAAGCCGAAAACCCATCGCGATACCCCATGGATCTTGATCGACCGCTCGAGCAAGAGCGAGCGATAGCATTTAAATGCAGCACCTCATGCGCGATACCAGTTTTCTTCATCAATGATTCAAGTCCCCAACAAGTGAGTGACCCTTGGCGTTACAAAGCTAGCGATCCACTAGAATCGAGAGGTATCGCGTCTTAGAGATGCCTCCCCTTGCAACAATGACAGGTGCTAGACTTTAGGGGAGAGCTGGTGCGTACCAACCATGACCATGCATGTTCTTTGTTTCAAATGGGGCACAAAATATGGCCCTGAGTATGTCAACCGTTTGTATGCGATGATCGAGCGGAACCTGTCACTATCCTTTGCGTTCCACTGTTTCACTGATGACAATCGAGGTATTCGCTCTGCCGTTGAATGCCATTCTTTGCCTCAACTCGATTGTCCAGTACCTGTGGATGTGCCTGGCATGTGGCGCAAGATAGCCATTTGGCGGAAGGATCTGGCCGGCATTGATGGCCGCGCTCTCTTCGTTGATCTAGATTCTGTGATAGTCAGTGCTATTGATCCATTATTCGAGTGGGGAGATGACGAAGATGTCATCCTTGCTCGCAATTGGTTAAAGCCGCTCTCTAAACTTGGTCAAACCACTCTGTTTCGATTCAAGGTAGGCGCCCACGCTTATTTGTTTGAGGAGTTTCAGAAGGACAGTCAAGGTATCGCCGACCAATACCAGTTTGAACAAAACTATGTAACGCAAAATGTCCGGGGCGGAATTAAATTCTGGCCAAAGCCTTGGGTTCGGCATTACCGTGCTCAATGCCTGCCTGGCTACATTGGTAGGTATTTTAGACCAGCAACGGTTCCAAGAGGTGCACGCGTAATTGCTTTCCCAGGAGAACCTAACCCGGCTGATGCGCTGGTAGGTCAGTGGACTAACGGTTATCCGGTTACTGCAATCGAACACTTGGGGAATTGGTTCAATAAAGAAAAACGTGTTCGGCCAAGCTTGCTAGGTCATCTCGCTTGTTTCCAGAAGCCCTGTCCTTTCGTTGCAGAGCATTGGCGTGATTAGAGGGTGCCCTGGGTCCGAACTGGCAGAGAACTCAGAACAGCCTGGGTACAACCCTGGGTTGCTGAGCGCCGAACCAGCTAGCATTCATCGAAAACCAGTCCTTCAAATGTCCCTGATTCACGCCAATCCTTCAAGTATCTGAAGAAAGCTGTAGCACCATGAGGGTATCCGACGGATAAACGCGCAGCTGGCCCAGGCTCCTGCCCCTCGTTGTTGTAATAACCTGGAGTGCACTCTTGCGAGCCAATCATTCGTCCTGGTCCGGTCAGCAGTAGATCGATCCAAGCCCGCTCAGCTTCCTCGCTCACTTCGACCGTTTGATGCTCATGGTCAAGCGTGTGCTTAACGATCATGGCGATAGTGCGGCCTGATTCGGTTAGATTATGCGGTACGTTGGAGATTAGATTGGCTCCTTGCGTGGGCTGAACAATGAACGCGTTGGGAAAGCCATGAATATGGGTCCCGTGCAATGTTCGCATTCCGTCTCGCCAGTATTTGGAAAGCGTAATACCTTCCTTCCCCTCAAGGTCAAACCCAGTGCGCTCCGTATGCGGGGTGCCTACCTCAAATCCCGATGCGAAGATCAAGCAATCGAGCGCGTAATGCTCGCCGTTGACGATCACTCCATCTGGTGTCACTGCTTCAACACCCCTCCCATCTGTGTCAATCAGAGTTGTGCTTGGTTCGTTGAACGCACTGAGATAATCATCATGAAAGCAAGGCCTTTTACACAGTTGCCGATACCACGCCTTGAGTTTCTCTGCTGTTTCTTTGTCCTCGACTACGTCTTCAGCACGCCGTCGAATTTCCTCCATCTTCTCAAAGTCAGCGCTCTCCCAAGCAGCCCACATGGCTTGTGGCGTCCGACCATCTGCTGGAAGTTCGGCAATTCTTGCTCGAATCCGTCGAGATAAATCCGTCCACCCATCCTGAACGAGATCTTCTTTGGCGCCTCCGCCTGCTTGGTTCTCAGTGAAATTTTCTAGCCACCGTTGCTGCCAGCCTGGAGTGGCGATGTTTTTGAACCATTCCTTATCTGTGGGTGCGTTGTCTCTGACATCCACTGAAGATGGAGTGCGCTGAAAGACATAGACCTGCCCTGCCGCTTTGGCGAGGTGGGGCACGCACTGAACAGCAGTAGCGCCGGTACCAATGATGCCAATCCTCTTGTCAGCAAGATTGGTCATTGGCGCTCCTTCTGGTGTTCCTCCCGTGTAGTCGTAATCCCATCGACTCGTGTGAAAGGAGTGTCCTTTGAAGGTGTCAATGCCTGGGATACCAGGCAACTTTGGAACGTGCAGTGGGCCTGTTCCCATCCCTATAAATTGGGTGGTGAAGCAATCGCCTTGAAGAGTCTCTACCTGCCAGCATTTCTTTTCCTGTAGCCATTTGAGGTGGTTGACCTGGGTATGGAAGAGTGCATTGTTGTAAAGGCCGAATTGCTTACCGATGTTGCTGCAGTGGGCACGAATTTCCGGGGCGTGAGCATATTTCTCGGTCGGCATGTGGCCGGTCTCTTCGAGTAACGGCATGTACACAAAGGATGCAGTGTCGCATTGTGCGCCAGGATATCGATTCCAGTACCATGTTCCTCCGAAGTCACCTCCTTTTTCGATAATGCGAACATCATCGACGCCTAGCTCTTTGAGTCGTGCGCCCGTCACCAGGCCTGCGAAGCCACCCCCAATAAAAGTGAAGGTTACGTGGTCTGTCTTCGTCGTTCGTGGCTGGACCGGGGTATAGGGGTCTTCAAGATAGTGAGATAACTGGCCTTCAATTCTGATGTACTGGCTGTTGCCGTCTGCCCGCAGACGCTTGTCTCTCTCTTCGCGGTAGCGCTCTTTTAGCTTGGCGATATTAAGCTCGTTGGTTGAGGCCATGGAGGTTTCCTCGCTGTTCATCAGATATGCATCGAGACTAGCATAAAAGTTTTTTGCATTTAGATGCTGGCACGGTGATTTACGTTATGAATGGCTCTATATCGTGAGCATCTCCAAGGCCAGTGAATTGGGACTTTGTCAAGAGCGTGGACTTTCAAGCGCTCCGGTTTCTGCCAGTGGTTTTTTCTTTGATTAAACCCAAACCCAACCAGGCAAAGGCGATCCCGATGATTAGGTTCAGCCAGTTAAGAACCGCATAGGGGGCATAGTCCAAGACGGACAACCCAAGTGTTGACGCGTAAAAAATGCCTGTTGTTGTCCAGGGAATAAGGGCTGCGGTAAGTGTGCTTCCTTCTTCTATGCTTCGGGATAGGAGCGCTGGATCATAGCCTCTAGAAGTATAGACCCTCCGGAAAAGCTGGCCTGTCAATATAATCACGATGTACGGCTCGGTTAGGATCGCGGTTCCGAGGGTTGAGCCAATCGTTGATGTTGATACAAGCGATCCACGCGATTGCAGCCTCTTGACTAAGGTTCTAAGTAAGATCTCGAAGACTTCGAGAGCCCTTAGAACGCCGCCAAGAGCGACCGCGATCAACGCCAAGGTAAGGGTCCAAGTCATGGAGGCAATTCCCCCTCGACTGAATAATGCGTCAAGTGATGCCTCGCCCGTATTAAACTGCGTGCCCTGATAAATCGCTGCCATGACTTCAATAATATGGGTTCCCTGCAGAACCATCGCTAGGGCCATCGCATAAGCGCTGGTTAGGAACATGGTGGACTCGGCAGCAATACGGCGTAACGCGAGATATGCCATTAGAGCGAGAGGAGTTAGTGTCAACCATGAAAGATTGAAGTTGGCCTCAAGCGTTGCCGACAGGTCACTGATCTCGCTGGAAGGGAGGAATCGTTCGGTCGGTTGATAGCCAATCAATGTGAGCACAATGCCGGCGATCAGAAACGCTGGCCAAGTGGTCAAGCTCATACTGTGAATGTGACGGTAAAGATCAGTCCCGGATGCGAGCGCCGCGAGATTAGTGGTATCCGATATAGGTGACATTTTGTCGCCAAAGCTCGCACCCGCGATCGCCGCTCCGGCAATTAGGGCAGGTTGGATGCCGAATATTTGCCCTAGACCCGTAAGGGCAATACCAAGCGTGGCGACTGTTCCCCATGAGGTCCCAGTGGCGCTAGACATTACTGCGCAGAGGACGAGAGTTGCGGGAGCGAACCACTCTGGCTTGAGTAGATTGAGCCCGTAATACAGCAAACTCGCGACGGTTCCGCTCAGCATGAACGAAGCCATGAGGACGCCAATCATCAGAAAGATTACGAGCGCTGGAATTGAGTCCTGAATGCCCTGAAAAAGACCCTTCCTAAGTTCCTCGGTCCTCACGCCCTTGAGGCGCCCGAACAGCATCAGGGCCCCGATCGATGTGAGCAGAAGTGCATGGAGAGAAATGCTAAGTGTAAAAAGGCCCAAGATCAGCCAGGTAAAAAGCGAAAGCAGGACCGCTGCAGCACTAGACAGAGATAGGGACTGATTGGGTGCGGATCGGGTCATTGCCAGCCCCCTGAATAATCAGTTAGTTCGGAGGGTTTAAAAAGGGCCCGTCAACACACAGCCTCAAACCATCCGGTGTTGCGCAGGCTCCGCATATTCCAACACCACACTTCGTTTCGTAATCGATGGCGCTAAAGATTTGGGTTTGGGAAGCAAACCGCTGCTCGACCGTGACAGCTGCATGAACCATTGGCTCCGGGCCGCAGTTAAAGAATCGCATATTTTGAAGGCGATCTTTAGGTGACGCAGCTAGGTAGGTTTGAAGGCAATCAGTGACTCGCCCCGAATAGCCTTCGCTGCCATCATCAGTTGCGACATGCACCTCCGCAACCTCTCGGCACTCTTTTAAAAAGTACAAACGTTCCTTGGTTCTTGCGCCTATAAAAATGATGGCATCGTCGAAATCTCGGGCAATTTGGTAAACGGCTGCAAGCCCGGTGCCCCCTGCGACTAGGATAGGAATCTGACCAGAATTGATGTCCACTGGCTGGCCGTGGGGCCCTCGAATATAAGTTTCTGTACCTGGAGGCAGTGATTGGATCTCATGTGTGAACTGTCCAACATCAATAGCAACGAGTGTGAGGGGGTTATCAAGTAAGATGGAGAAGGGTTTCTCGCCGACGCCAGGAACCCATAAAAAAACGAACTCTCCTGCCTCGATTTCAAAACGCTCCTCGAAGTGCAGCAATGCGATGTCCTCACAGACAGTTTCAGTCTTGACTAGCGTGACGGGTTTAAATCTCATGTCTAGGTCGTACTGGACTTGATCTTCCGCAGGATCAATTTGCGCGTTCGGCGAACAGTCGGCCAGGTCTCTGAAATAGCTCTTCATTTGTGGAGTAGTCATCCCTGACAGTGCTGATCCGACACCAACAATTTCGGCACCCGCTTCTTTCATAGCCAGAACATCCTGCCGGGAACTAACGCCACCGCAGCCTATGATTGGAAGATCTGTGACGCTTCGGATGGCCCGAATACATTTTTGTGCCATTGCGAGCACGCCCTTGCCAGAAAGGCCTCCGAGGCCATTGCTTAGGACATCGTGACCATAGGATGTGTGGGCTCCTGGCCCAACGGTATTTATTGCGCATAGCGCATCTGCCCCCGCGCTGGCTGCAGCGGAAGCAATGGCTTCGATCCGGTCTGTGTTTGGGGTCAGCTTTGGCACGATCGGAATACTGACAGACTCCTTAACAGCACTGACAATGTCAGCGACTAGTCCAGGGTCCTGTCCCATGGCCATCCCGTAACCTTTTGCATGGGGGCAGGAAAGGTTCAGTTCCAAGCCGTCAGCAAAAGGCGCCAGCATCTTTGCAACATCCACAAATTCGTCGATATCGCCTCCAAAAATTGAGATCAGTAAGAAGCGGTCTTCGGGTAGCTTCAGGCTCTCAAAGTTCCTCGCAGCATTCTCCGCGCCAGGATTTGTAAGACCGACCGCATTTACGAATGACCCGGGCGCGTACTGGCTGTAGATGGGCTCTCTATTACCCGCTCTAGGAACCGGCCCTATACTTTTGGTGGTGATGACACCAATCTCGGGAATGTCGTCGGCAATCCGCGCGATGATCGAAGGCTGTGTGGCGACTATTCCTGAGGGAATGGTGAAGGGGCCGGAGATTGGCTTTCCTAAGAATTGATTTGCTCCTGCCATAACTTGCGCTTTGTGAGAGACCCTTTGATTGCTAGAGATTATATTGGAGGCGGTGATGTCGTAACAGCTTTAGGGCCCAAACTTCTTGTCGTTATCAATGATTAGGTTAGCGACTAAGCCATTTTTCAGTGACATGCGCCATGAAGGAATTCCGAAATCAAGTGGTTGCCCAGGTCCCTGGCGCTAGGGGTTCTTCCGGAGCTTTCTTTATAAACAACTGTTCCTAAACTCATGAAAAGACCTTATCAGAGAACAATTACTACTGATTGGCGGTAGGGCGAATAGCTCTGGTCTGCATTTCGCGATAATCCTCCTTGTCCATTTGCGATTTCGCGTCGAGGTCGCGCTTTTTGTAGCAAACGCGCTTGCGTAAGTTGGACCCCATGATTTTCTCTTTTCGGCAAATAATTTGGTCTTCTGGGTTATCTGACAGGTAGACTTTGTTGGTTTGAACTCCATTATCCGTTGGCTCGTTCTCTATCCGATGGCTAGCACAGGCAGCGAGTAAGGTTGCTAGAGCGATGGGCAAGATGCGCTTGCTGAGATTCATTAGTGCGATTTTGTCGAAGGATAAATTCATTAGATTGTCCAATCTCGTTTTTCGGAACCAACATGGAATTGCGTTGGCCCGGTCGGAGAGTGCGATCATAAGCGTACTCAAGTGATTGGTCCAACAACCAATGAACCTACGATCTGATGAGTGTTTGGGACTAAATTTGCAATCAAATAATTTTTGGTCGAGTTAAAAGGGAATGCACGAGCCGGGACTTCGGTTGATCACAGATTGACCAGAAGTGGATTGAAGAGGATTAAAGGTGACATCCGGAGAGATCAATTCCGTTCAAAATGTGTACAATGCTGGGTCGTGTTTGGAGCTGAAAGACAATGAAGCGATCCGTTATGCGTAGTTTGTTGACACTGATCATATTCGCCATCGTAGGCATGGGTGCATCAGCAAAGGTTAGCGTCGACGATATCGAGTACTACAGTAAATTTTCAGATTATTGGAAATTGAGGATATCCCCTGACGGTCGTCACCTAGCCGTTGGGGCTTGGCGAGATGGTAGACGCATTGCAGTTGTTCTTGAAACTGAAACAATGCGTCCAAAACTGCCAATTTATTTTACAAACGACAAGGAAGAAGTTGGCGACTTCTATTGGGCGTCGAGCGAGCGTGTCGTTGTCGGGGTTGCTCGTTATGTGCCGTCTGAAACAACTCGATCTTATTATCAGGGAGAGTTGTTCGCTGTAAACGTAGATGGATCAAAAGCGGATCGTATTTTCACCTACAGATCAGAGGGGGGGAGAAAGCGCAAAAACTCGGGGATTGCATACGGTGGTTTTGCATCGGTAGTCGATCCTCTTGAATCAGATCGTCGCAATGTGTTGATCAGGGCCTGCGGATTTAAAGAGGGCTCAAGTTGCAGTCTGTGGGATCTCGATATCTTTAGCTCAAAGCTCAAAAACGAAAGGCCTCTACCTCCCCGAACTTCGAGGATAATTTTTGAACAGGGGACCTTTACTCCGGCCTACGTTATTTCGGAGACAAGTCGAGGGACTCGAATCGTATATAAGCGAGACGAGGAGGGTTTTTGGGAGCAGTTGCAGTCTTTCCCGTATCCGGGAGGAGCACTTATCCCAGCAGTTGCGAGCAGTGATGGGGAGTCAGTCTACGCTCTCGACGACCGCGATGGGTCTAATCAAGCAATTGTGCGAGTGAATCGAGATCTATTGTCACCAGAATTGATTTACCAACATGATTCCACGGACGTGATGGGATATCACGCGGACTCGAAGAATGATCTTTATGCGCTTGACTTTGGCGTAGGGCAGGCTGAAGTTTATTTCATAAACCCTGATCACGCCGACGCCAAAACGCTCAAGGCGCTGATGAGGGTGTTTCCTGACTCAGATGTCAGCATTGTTGATTCGGCGGCTGATGGACGTTTACTTGTAGTGGCGCAGTCTAGTGATGTAGTTCCGGCTACATATTACCTTTTTGACCGAGAGACTAAACAGCTCAGATACCTTACCTCTCAGCGACCATGGGTTGATGAGAGGAAGTCATCTCCAACTGAGGTGTTCACTTTTAACGCTAGAGATGGTCTGGAAATCACTGCGTTGTTAACCCTTCCACAAGGGTACGACGAATCGACCCCTCTTGTGGTCATGCCGCACGGTGGTCCTCATGGTGTTTGGGATACGTGGAACTATGATTCCGAAGCTCAGTATTTGGGACACCTAGGCATGGCAACTCTCAAAGTAAATTTCCGAGGCTCGGGAGCGTACGGTGGAAACTTTTTAGCTGAAGGTTTCCGTGAGTGGGGACGAAAGATTCAGTATGACTTGGTGGATGGGGCGTTAGAGGCGATCGAGCGCTACGGCTTAGATAAGAACAAGGTTGGAATTATGGGCGGTAGCTTCGGCGGCTATTCTGCCTTGCAAGCCTCTATTGTCGAGCCAGAGTTCTTCAAGGCGGCAGTGGGTGTCGTCGGAATCTATGACATGCGTCTTCTCTATTCCGAGGGAGACATTCGCGGTCGTTTCTCCGGGAGACGGTATTTAGAGAAAGCAGTTGGGCGTGACGAAGAAGAGTTCAAAAGATATTCGCCGGTAGACAGAGCAGACGAGTTGAAAGCTCCAGTCATGCTAATTCAGGGAGAAAAAGACAAGCGAGCTCCAGTAGAGCACTCCGACGTCATGGCAAATGCTTTAAAAGATCTCGGTCACCCTTACGAGTACATTGTTATGCCTAACGAGGATCATGGCTTTTACAAACCTGAGAATAGGATTCGCTATTTCGAATTGTTTGGTAGATTTCTGTCAGATAACCTTCTTTCACGGTCCGATTTGTGACTGTATAAGGGGCCGAGGTAGATCGCCGTAACGAGAATAAAACCGATCTTTGTTTGCGAAACCGAGCGTCTTTTTGGGGCTGGTTTTGGTTTGTTGCTGTCTGTAAGGATTCAAACCGGCCCAAGGGGGACCTTTTGCATGCTTCGCACCAAGAGCCAGACCGAAAGCGCAATATATATGGGCACTTCGTGTAGAAAATATTGAAAAAACTTTGAATTCCCTTGTTTTTTTGGCATTATCCGTAATACATGGGGGTTTGCCTCTGGGTAAACCGTGCATTAAACAAAAGAAAGTAAGCTTATTGCTGAACATTAATTAAAGGGCAATCAAACATGAAGAAAATTATTTCTGATTGGAAGATGATCTCCTTGCTAGCGTTCTTTTTCATCGGGGCTCCGAGTGCTGCATTGGCGGAGGAAGAAGAAGAGGCTAACGAGGTGGAAGAGATTGTTGTAACTGGTTCGCGTATTGTGCGCTCAAGCGCAGATAGCGACTCAAACATCTCGATCATCAGCCGCGAAGAAATCGAAGATCTGGGTGTAACCTCTATCGGAGATTTCTTGCAGGACATCCCGCAAAACGTGGGTGGACTTAACGCACAAAATAACAACGGTGGTAATGGATCTACCCAGCTAAGCCTCCGAAACTTAGGTTCTGGTCGAACTCTAGTTCTGATCAATGGCCGAAGACATGTGCCTTACGCTTCAGGTGGCACAGTGGATTTGAACGCTATCGCACCAGCGACAATTGAGAGAATTGACGTCTTGTTAGACGGTGCTTCTTCAGTTTACGGCGCGGATGCTGTGGCAGGTGTTGTTAACTTCATAACAAGAAATGATTTCGAAGGGGCTGAGCTTAGCCTCTTTACCGGCGCATCCAGTGAAGGCGACGGGGAGATTGTTGACTGGAGCTTCACGATGGGCACCACGAGTGATCGCGGTAACATCATGATGACCCTAGGCCATTATGAAATGAAGGAAGTGATGGCCGGTGATAGACAATGGGCATATCAGGATATCTTCTACGACTGGGAGACCGGCGAGGAGTTTGGCCTTGGCTCGTCAGCTACTCCAGAAGGAACCATCATTGACCGACTGGGCCAAGAGGGTAACGCCGCATGGCAGGCAGTGGCCGGTAATGGTCCGTTTCTTTGGGGTCCTGGTGGACTCAACCCAAGCTCGACTTGGAGTTCCTTCAGCTTCGGCGGAAACTCCGATTCTGGCGAGGGGTCTTACTACAACTACCAGCCAGAGAACTATTTGTATACTCCACAGGAGCGAACAAATTTCTTCGTGACGGGTAATTATGAGTTGATCGATGGTGTGAATGGCTTTATGGAGCTTTCATACATTAACCGTAAGTCAGATCAGCTGCTCGCGCCCACTCCCCTCTTTATTATCTCTGAGGGAATCACGGTTGAAGCTGGTCAGGCGCAAAACCCATTCGGCCGGGACTTTATCGACGTTCGTCGTCGAATGGTCGAAGCCGGAAACCGTAACTTCATTCAAGATCTAGATACCTACAGGATTGTTGGTGGGATCGACTTTTCACTGGAGGATTGGGATGTAGAAGTGTCCTACAACTTCGGCCGTACTGATGGAACAGATACGAATGAAGGACGGTTTATTCGAAGCCGCGTTGTTAACGCTTTGAGCTCAGATTGTACTGGAGACTGTGTACCACTGAACCTCTTCGGGGGTCCTGGAACGATCACTCAAGAAATGATTGATTACATTTCCTACACCGGTACAGCTAAAACGACATACCAGCAGAATTCATTCCAAGTGAATGTTAGCAACGCCTCTATTTTTGAGCTGCCCGCAGGTGATGTTGGCTTAGCGTTTGGTATTGAAAAGCGTGACGAGGAAGGAGCTTATGTCGAAGATCCTCTGACAGAAGCTGGTGACACCACTGGGAACAAGGGTGAATCTACTCGTGGCGACTACTCGGTTGAAGAAGCTTATATAGAATTGGCTGTTCCTGTTTTCGATAACGCAACACTCGGTGACATGTATTTGTCGCTGTCTGCACGATATTCCGATTACAGCAACTTCGGAGATACTACTAATTCTAAAGTGGGTTTCCGTTGGGACCTCAACAATTGGATAGCGTTCAGAGGTACATTCTCCGAGGCCTTTAAGGCCCCATCAGTTTCATCTCTCTTTGCTGGACAAGCAGACTCTTTCCCTGCAGTAACCGACCCCTGCTCTAACGTAGCAGACACGGGTGGTTTGTATGGAATCGATCCGACTGTCACGGCAAACTGTGACGCAGATGGCTTGGTCGGTGGTGTTGCTGATGACAGAGCTCAGCTTCGAGCCAGAGTAGGGGGCAACCCTGACCTGGGTCCAGAGACAGCCGAGTCAACTCAGTTCGGTATAATCTTGAATCCAATCCAAGACTTGTCGGTCACGATCGACTACTGGGATTATGAGATTGAGAACACCATTGGTTCGATTGGTGCAGGTAGCGTACTAGGAAATTGTTACTTCGCGACAGCTCGTAAGTACTGCGACAAAATTGAGCGAGATAACAACGGTCTGGTATCTAATATCTTTGCGACTACGACTAACATTGGTGAGGTTGGTACCTCCGGTTACGACATCCAAGCTGACTATTACCTCAGTGCGGGCGATATTGGAGCCTTCAATTTCTCATTGGACTACACGATTGTTGACGAGTTCGAGATTCGAACTCCGACAGCTACTGGTGGTCTTAACATCACTGATTGCGTGGGTGTCTATGACTGCGGAACCCTGATCGAAAATCGTTGGATTCTGACAGCGTCTTGGAGTAAAGATGCTTGGAATGCCCGGGTTCGCGTGAACTTCTACGATGAGTTCACTGAGTGTGACGGTGATTTCTGCGGCGGTGATGAAATTCGACGTGATATCGACAGCGTTGCATACGTAACGGCTGGTGTAGGGTACGACTTGGGTCAAGGCACGAGCTTTAACCTCAACGTTTATAACCTCACAGATGAAGATCCGCCTCGAATCTACAACGGGTTTTACTCAGCTGCGGACGTTGCTTACGACTTCCTCGGTCAGTACTACTCACTAGGGATATCGCACGAGTTCTAATGAATCGAGCGACAGTGATCCAAAAAAGCGGCCTTCGGGCCGCTTTTTTTTGCTTAACTTGCCGTCTCGACTCGTGTTAGTTTCGACACGAAATCTGGAAGGAAGATAGGTTATGCACGACCTAGTGATCAGAAACGGACAGATTGTTGACGGCTCGGGTTCTGAACCGTTTGTTGCTGACGTTGCCGTAAAGGATGGGATGATGGTGGAGATCGGGACTAAACTCGGCCCCGGTAAGCGTCAAATTGACGCTGCCGGCTTAACTGTGACGCTCGGATTTGTCGACGTTCATACGCATTTGGACGCCCAGGTGGCTTGGGACCCAGATCTGACTCCGATTAGTTGGCATGGCGTAACCACAGCTTTACTCGGTAACTGCGGAGTTACCTTCGCACCTTGTAAACCAGGGGATCAAGAGTTGCTCGCTGGAATGATGGAAACTGTTGAGGATATCCCAAGGCAAGCGATCTTAGAGGGCTTGAGTTGGAACTGGGAATCCTACGGCGAATATCTCGATGAACTTCAACAATTAAGCCCCGCCATCAATATCGCAGGGTTGATCGGTCACTGCGCGCTACGTTTTTATGTGATGGGCGAGCGTGGAGTCGAAGACGATGAATTGACTGGCACGCTTGCAGGGCAGGTACTGCGGCATCGCGCGTGACCCAGTCTTGGAAAGGCGCCAAGTCGATGATGAAGACACAATTCAGGCGATTGGGCTTATGGAGTGCGCTACTCTTGGCATTTAATGTTGGCGCAGATGTTGAGAGTGACCGCTATGCGCTCGCGAAACGTGTAATGCCCGATCTCGCTCACGCCGTAGAGGGGTTGTTTGCCGGTTATGAGGCGACGCTTGAAGGCGCATTGAGTGAGGCCGACTGCCAGGCATTTGGAAAGCTTATTTGGGAGCGAGCATCCGAGGGCGTCCCCACCGACGATCGTATATTGTATTGGGCGCGGCTTGCCGCGCTGCACCAATTAACGCAGTACTCCAAAGAAACACCAGGAACGGCGATCCATCGGAATTGCCATTCAGCATTGGAAGCCGCAAGCCGCGGCAGGGATGGGCTATCCTGGAAGGATGGCCACTACCGACTGCTCGTTTCAGGATTCGACCCTTTTTTGCTGGACCGCAATATTGAACAAAGTAATCCATCGGGGTTGGCCGCATTACGGCTGGATGATCAGGTGCTCGAGTCATCAGGCGGTACGCTGATTCATGTGCGCTCGGTGATTTTCCCTGTTCGCTTCGGCGATTTTGATCAGGGCACGCTTGAGTTAGTGCTTGGTCCGCTGATCGAGCAGGGCCGGATCGATGCATTTGTCTCCATATCCATGGGTCGAGACGCGTTTGACCTAGAGCGCTTTCCAGGTCGGCGACGCAGTGCTTCATCGCCTGACAACCTGAACCTGCTTAGCGGAGGCTCAGAAAAGGCTCCATTAGTGCCTAAGCTCGGAGACACCGAGCTTGAGGGTCCAGAATTTTTAGAGTTTAGCTTGCCGGCAGAACGCATGCAGTCGCGAGCGGGGCGCTGGCCAGTACGAGATAATCACGAGGTCGCGACGCTCGAACGGGGAACGCTAACTGCTACAAGTTTGGCTTCACTTGCCGATCAAGTGGCAGTCAGGGGCAGTGGTGGGGGCTATCTTTCCAATGAGATTGCTTATCGCGCGCTGAATGTTATGAGGCAGGCGAATCGCGTCATTCCAATGGGGCATATCCATACCCCCAGAATGACCTCATTTGACCCTATATTTCTTGATGATGTGGTTCAGCAAGTAAGAGGGATGCTGCAAGAAATTCCTTGATTGAGTCGAGCGGTTAACCATGGTGTGAGACTCAGCGATGCTGTATAACAAGGGTTCGGAAAACAAGCAGGGCTGACGGTTATGGCTAAAACAACAGATCACGAAATCGTTTCGATTTATCCTTTTAACGATGAGCAGGTGAACGAAATGATGACGCATTCCATGGAGTGCGTTTTGATGTGGGCAACGAAAGACTCTTGGCCCGTTGGCGTGACGCACGCATTCGTTTGGGAAAACGACAAAATTTGGTTGACCTTCGCAGAGCACCGTCACAGAACCGCCGCTATCAAGCGAAACCCAAAGGTGTCTGTGAATGTAAGCAGTATGGGTTATGGTCCTGGCGCATCTGAAGCCCTTCCGAAGGGTGCGATTACCTTCAAGGGTACGGGTGAGTTTCATAATGATGATGAAACGAAATTTTGGTTTTATGAGTTGCTCGCGAACAAGTTAAACCCCGGCAATCCCGATGGCGTGGCGTACTGGAAAGACTTTCTTGACTCGCCACTTCGCACCGTATTGTCAGTCACGCCGGTCAAGAAAATTATGTACAACAGCGCTCTCGCTGGGGCTCATATGGCTGGAACAGTTGAGGAAAGTGAACTGGGTGAGCGCCTCAGCTCCGATGCCGAGCGAATGAACAAGTATCGAGCCGATAAAGGGCTCGAAGACCGCTAGTAGCGGCTTGTCAACAAGCTAAAGGGCGAGATCGTTGACCAACAAGTGGTGAACGGTTCTACCCTTTTTCTTGACGGTTTGAGTCTTTGCCTCCACAGATCCCCCTAGTTGGCAGGCTTAGGCTGCATTGGAGACGGGCGCTCGACGCGCGATTTATCGATACTCCGCCGTTAAGGAAGCGCGCATTTGGTTGGTCGGCGGTTTAGGCTTGAAGCGGAATACGCTCAGGCTCCGATTGAGAATGCATCATGATTAAAGGTTTGCATCACGTTGCCGTAGGGGTTCCCGAGCTTCAGGCGGGGATCGATTTTTATTGTGAGGCGTTTGGTCTCACCGTTGTCGAACGGTCCACCATTGAGAACCATCCATTAGCCAACGCCGCCATTGGTCAACCGAATGTGATTGCCGAGATGGCGATGCTGAAGACACCAAATTGTTACATTGAAATGTGGCAATACAGCGCCCCTCGCCCAAGCGATCGCGTTGCCAACCCGCAAGACTTGGGCTACCCGCACATTG